>JAYTMU010000054.1:0-14007 GCA_043728195.1 Bdellovibrionales bacterium | reverse complement strand
TCAGAAGTCAACCAACGAGCCACATAACTTATTGAATAGACTTATTTTATTGAGGCGGTATGAGCCACCTAGGACCTTATAAGAGATCAGTTTCTAAATCACTTGTCACCGATCCTACACGTATCCGACAAATCCTGCAGTTGTCGAGTCTGCTGATAATGGACTTACGGGATACAAGACCGCACTTTCTGGAAATTTTGATTTGGTTTTTATGGATTTACAAATGCCAATCATGGATGGATACACAGCCACTGCCAAGTTACGTTCTGCAGGCTACAAAACACCCGTCGTTGCATTAACAGCGCACGCCATGAGTGAAGTTCGAAAAAAATGTCTTAACGTCGGTTATACCGATCACCTGACCAAACCAATTAATCAGCAGGAACTAATCCGTACTATTGCGCGCCTTACAAATTAATATTTTCCACCTACCCCTGAGGCAAAAATACACTTCTTCTTAATTCGGCTTATTGTAGTGAGTCTTACGTTGGTGACTATTTTGCACGTTTAAATTAGTTGTAAACGTAACTATAATAAAAGGAGCTTCTATGCAAAAAAACATACCAAGCACGTTAGAAAATTGGATGAATGTTCCATCCGCCATGCAAATCTGTATTCAAAATTGCACTGAGTGTTATCAGATGTGTTCACATTTGGTCGATTACTGTCTTAAGAAAGGCGGCAAATATTCAGATCCAGAGCACATCAAATTACTTCTAGACTGTGCCCGCATCTGTAACTTGTCGGCCGATTTCATGATTAGGCATTCTGACTTTCATGATTCAACGTGTGATGTTTGCGCCGAAGTTTGTACAGCCTGCGCAGAAAGTTGTGATAGCTTCAGCAAAGACGACCGAATTTTAAAAGCCTGCTACGACGCGTGCATTAAATGTTCCGATAGTTGTACCGAAATGGCAGCGATGCACTAGGTATGATTTAAAATAGTTCTTGGCATGCTGCGTCTGGATTTTGGTTTATCAATTGACGAACAGTGTTTAGCATCGCATCACATGCGGGCACAACTTGTGCTGTTCTGCGGTTTATTGGACCGAAGTGTGTACGTTGAATCCGAATTAGTGTCATTGCGTATTCAGTCGCAAATGCGGGACATTTTCTAGAAAATTCTTGAAATGCAGCGCCATCACCCGACCCTAAGATGCTTGTTGCTCTGCAAGACGCACCTTCTTTGAAAGTATCCAACAAACATCGCTTAGGATTTTTACGATACTCGTCGTAAAGTTTTTGTAGTTCGACCGATGCCTTAACCGAGTTGTAACTTGCTTGAAATAATCCGGCTTCTGCTTCATCAGATGCGCGGTTTGCGCCAGCTGCGACATCCCACCCTTCGCAGTACTTACCAGAGCTTTCCATCATTCCTAAACCCATTCCTACAGTGTAAGTTGCCTGCACGGGTTGTTGCCCCGGAAGCGAAGCCGCTATACCAACCTGAGCTAAAACATCTTGGTAATGCGCTAGCACATCTTTTCTGGCATTTAGAGAATTAGGCGCTCTTAAAATCGGTGATGCAGGCTTTTCAATAGTTCGAATACGACACAGGCTACGGACAAAGCTAAGCGTCATACCTTTGATATAGCCAGTGGGCGAACGACCACGGTTTTCCCAATTAGTCTGTGCACAGGCTGATTTGCTTGCGATGTCACGAATTTGTGGACCATATATAGGTACCATCGGTTTAGGCAGCTCCGGCACAACAACTGGCGGCCTATGATTTTCGGATGGCGGCACATTGGTTAGCGCCTTACTTTCATCCGTAGTCACTGAGATTTTTCCTGGAGCACAACCAACCGTGAAAAACACTGTAGCCAATGTGATTACGGTTAAACCATTCCGAACGATGCGAGAAATTTTCGTATATTGTTCCATCTTTATTTTTCGGACTTTTTACGTGCATTTTAAATACGACTTACGTCTAGAATCTACTGCTGTTAGAAGCTATCGATAACAAACATAAAATGCTTTCATTTTGACTCCTGTTACTAATACCCTATTATGGCATGCTGTAGAATGAAACTGGGTCAAAGACCAAGATAGAATCTACTGAAGGACTTAGGAAATGTTGCAGATAATTGTGATCGTTATGTGCCTTCTGATTAATGCCGTTTTGTCCTGTGTTGAGATGGCTTTTGTTACAGTTTCGAAACCACATCTTCGAAAACTTGCCGGCAAGGGCGATAAGCTTGCACAAAAAGTTTTAGCGCTGAGGTCAAACCCTGAGCGTATACTTTCTGTTCTGCAAATTGGTATTACCCTAGTTGGAGCAATTTCTGCTGCTGTCGGCGGAGCTGGCGCTGAAGAAACATTAAGTCCAATTTATCAAAGTATGTTTAATGTATCCGAGCAGGTTGCAGAATCATTAGCTATTGTCAGTATTGTTTTACCCCTAACTTACTTGTCTGTTGTTATTGGGGAATTGGTACCTAAAACCCTAGCGCTACGCTTTCCTATGAAGTTTGCAAAACTTGGAACATTTTTTCTTGCGGCCTTAGATAAGTTTTTTTCGCCTGTCGTTTTTTTACTGGAAGTTTCAACCAAATTAATTATTACACCCGTTGTGCGATTACTTGGGTCAGAATCTATTGCTGCTGAAACATCTTCGATTGATATTGATGGTTTATCTGAAACCCACAAACAGTATGTCATAAATCTTATTGCCGTTGAAAAGCAGAAGCTGAAAGAAATTGTTGTGCCTTGGGACGAAGTGACTAAAGTTGATAAATCAGCCCACCACACTGAAGTTATGGATCTTATCCGAGTCGAACGTCACACACGTATTCCGGTCGTCGACAATGGAATTCCAATTGGCGTACTGCATGCGAAAGAATTTATTTCAGAAGTTGAAGTTTCTAAGTTAAATTGGACTGAGTTGATTCGACCAATAATTTTTTTAAATTCTGAAGATCCTATTTTAAGCGCCTTAAAAGTTTTGCAAAATAGAAAAAGTCACATGGCAGTTATCCGTCGTAAAGGCGAGGTCATCGGTATAGCTACAATTGAAGATATTATTGAAGAAATTGTAGGCGACATTCATGACGAACAAGATAATCCACATTTTTTATTATCTTCAAATTCAAAAATTCGCACAATGAACTTGCCGCAAAAATAATAAATTATCTTAGCTGCTAAATCACATTGCTTAAATCACGTAAGTATTGAATACCTTTGACAGTTTAGGCGGGAAGCGATTTTGTAAAGCGCTGATGTTAGCCTGAATGCCATGGCACCAGCAAAAACGAAACCTCGCTATCGCAAATCAGAAGGTAAGCACTGGATCGAAGTCCGGGTGAAAACTACGCAAGGGCTTTTTGATCACCGCGATCCTGCGCCCTTCCGTGAAAAAGATTTAGATGAAGATTTTGTGGAGTACGTCTATTCAGCGCTGCGTGAGTTTCCGCTTTCAACACCGATCAAGTTAATCATTTATATCGAAGAACCAGAAACTGAAGGTATCTCAAGCGTTGCTATTCGCGAAGCAATTCACGCCCACTTTTCATACGCGATTTCCTTACGAAGCCGGCTTATGAAGCAATACTGGAAGCGAGCTCAACTTTTTTTATTGATAGGACTAGCAACCTTGGCCATGTGTCTTGGAATATCCGCAAGCCTACCGTTACCTGCTGATGCAGGTACAGCTTTCGTATTACGTGAGGGATTTATTATTTTTGGTTGGGTTTCTATATGGAAACCCATTGAAGTTATTTTGTTTGATTGGTACCCGCCCTTTGAAACTTTACGTTACTACAAAAAGTTATGCTCCACAGAAATCGCGATTCATTTTGGATCGATTCGTCAGCTTTCTAACATGTCAAACCCCCCGACAAATTAATGAAGTTTTATACGCTTCAGCTGGCTGTGGTTAGGAAATGAATCATCCTGGTACAAGCCCTTAAATTGCATTTCACTAATAGAGTGAACATATCACATTTGCGCCGACAGAAAACGTTTAGCTTTTTGTCAATTGCGCGGAAGTATAAGGTACGTGTTCGTGGGGAATGAGTGGTATAATTTGGTTTTATCAAGACGACAATTAAAGGTAGGAAGCTCTATCACTGGTTTGCTTATAGTGATGATGCCGTTTCAAAACTGCGGTCCAGGTTTTGTAACCCGTAGCACTTTGAATTTAACGGATTCTAGTAGCTTCGCGCCGGAAAATATTCTTGCCCTGCAAAAAGGTCAAAAAACATACGCTGAAAGTTGCCAGAAATGTCATGGCGAACTATCTGCCACGAATGTTCGTATGGGCGACGCCGCAACGATTAATAACAATATAAAAACTAATCCATCGATGCAAAGTTTGGCAGGCAAATTTACAGCCGAAGACATTGGCAATTTAGTTCTAGCATTAGCAAAAAATCCAGCCGACGCCATTTGCGGAACTTCGTATTTAGCTGGCCGCACTACAATTCATCGATTAACCAACCAAGAGTACAACAACACCGCTCGCGAGCTTTTATTCATTACATCTAGACCCGGAGATAAATTTCCACCTGATGTAGCTGCAGCTACCGGTTTTAAAAATGATTCTGATTCTTTAACTATTTATCCAGAGTTGATGGCCAGTTATTACAACGCAGCTGAAAGTTTAGCAGCCGAAGTGCTTGCAACTAAAGGACAAGCAGGCGGAGCCTACAGTCGTATTGCGCCATGTATCGCAAACACCACAGATGTTTACGCGTGCGCAAGTACTACGGTACAAAACCTAGGTGGACGCGCATTCAGACGACCATTAAATAACATAGAACTTACTAATTTGATGGCTGTATACTCGAAGGGAACAAGCTTTGATCAGGGCTTAAGCGACGTGATCACAGCACTTATGGTAAATCCAAAGTTTTTATTTGTTTCTATTGTTTCTGCTCAGTCACGGACTGCTGGTTCTGAATTTAATTTAAGTCAATACGAGTTGGCGTCTCGCCTTTCTTACTTTTTGTGGCAATCAATGCCCGATACAGAATTGTTTAATTTGGCCCGCGATAATAAATTAAGCGGCCCAATCGTGCTTAAAGCTCAAGTCGAACGCATGTTAAAAGATGCAAAAATTGGAGCCTTTCGCGCCGTCTTATCATGGGAGTATGCTGGTCTTGGCAATTTATACACAAGTCCTGTGGCTACACTAGATAATAACTTACGTGCAGCTATGTTACGAGAAACTGAAATGTTTATCGATGATATGGTCAGAAATGATTTAAGCATCATGAATTTAGTTAACGGCCAGTTTTCTTACGTGAATAAGCAGTTAGCTGACCACTATGGAATTGCGTTTCCGGGTACTGATCCTGCAGCTTTTGTGCGTATGCCGTCAAGCCAAACTGGGCGTGTAGGCATCGGTACTCAGGCAAGTATTTTAACCGCTACTGCCGGAGAAATTAGTTACACGCATCCGGTAAAACGTGGACACTGGGTAGCAAAACAAATTCTTTGCGACGAACCACCGCCTCCGCCACCAAACCTACCAACAATTGATTTTGGATCTAATGTCGGTGGAACTATTCGTGAACGCTTGAAAGCGCACACAACAAATGCCACGTGCATAAGCTGTCATAAGGTTATGGATCCAGTAGGACTTGGGTTAGAAAATTATGATTCGTTTGGGCGCTGGAGGACTATTTACAGTAATTCAGGTTTATCAATTGATGCGACAGGTTTGTTGCCAGACGGAACCAGTTTTAAAGATTCAAAAGATTTATACACGCAGTTAGGTAACAGCGAGCAAGTACGAGCTTGTTTACCGAAACAAATTTTAACTCACGCTTTAACGCGCTCGACCGGTACAAAAGATGACAAATGCGTATCCCAAGCCTTGGGGGCCTCATACGCCCAGTCAAATTCAAAGTTGTCAGATTTAATATTTGGTATTGTATCGACGAACCAATTTAAAAAACAGACTGGTGAAGCTCCTTAAAGCTCGATCAGTCTGCCATTTTTATAGTTGCCTAAATTCGCAGGAGCTGCCTTTACGAAAACGACTCCACCGGGAATACGCCCGACTTGCAGCTCGGCACTAATCAATACCTTGTTCGTATCGGCATCAAAGAAATATCCGTTATTACCTGCTGAAAGTACCACCCGATCAGCTTCGGCCGATTCAGCCGTACCGTAAGTCACCACCAAGGTTGTAATATCCGGAGTAAATGGTAATTGAATTTGCTGAGATCCGACACGTTGAACCAAATACTGTCCGAACTTAGCTAAGTCAGCACCAAAATTGCCAGAACAAAGATCAGCATACAATGCACCGGACTTAGCAAGAAGTGCCGGAAATGCTTGTAATGGCCCGCGCCCGTCTGTTTTACAGTCATCGTCAGTGCTATTTAAATTTGGTAAAGCAGCTGCAATAATAATTTTAGATCTATCGCCGCCTTTTAGTTCGACTAACCTTTGATAAAACTCTTCACCAGATAATCCTGGTGTAACATCATCAGCATCAGACAAAAAGATCACAGCTAAGTACGCATCTTTTTCGTAGAATCCCTGATTTTTTTCGGCATTTATTTTATCATCGGCAACGGCCAAAACTGGAGAAAATGATTCTTCAGCTTCAGGTCCCCATTGTACACCGATAGCAACAGTCTGCTGAAGCACATGCGCCGGATTATGAGTTTCACGCGTAATAAAAACTTGATTCTGCTTATCATTCACTGCAACGCCTTTAAGTGCTACAAGCTCACCAAGCGCGTTCATTTTTCGAACACCCGATTTATAAACCGTTTGGTCATTTAAATATTTAGAGTCATAAACTGGCACAACTCCAATGCGGTAATTAATCCGTGCATTGGCAAAAAATTTCTTAGAAAAATACGCCATATTTTGTGATAGCTTATCTTGATAACCCTTCATTGATCCTGAGTTATCAACCACAAAAAGCACGTTCACTTTAGGATCTGCCAAAGTTGGTGATTGCTCTGCTTTAACGGTGATAAAATTAAACTTTTCTTTTGGCGCCTGTAAATCTGAATTTACTGAATTGCAACCCGCTAAAACACCTATTAAACTTAAACCAATTAGTAGTTTCATAATGATCCCTTCGCTAACGTTGGACACGTGTCAGCTTTAACTTGAAAATGACCGACTTCATCGACCCAAACTTCTTCATCGGTCACCGGAAATATCAACTGTTGATCCCGGTCCACTGACGAAAATTTTAAATTTGAATTTTGCACTTTGCTTAACTGATCAGCCATTAAAATTTTTTGGATAAGTTCAACATCAATAATTTTCATTTTCTTTAAATTTAAAGAAATCTCTGCTAAGTCCGCTTTTGCAAGGTATTTCATACGATCTTCCACACGTGAACGCTGTTCGCTTTTTAATGCGTCAATCACTTGTTTATCACGAAAAAAATAACGCGGAAATTTTTCGGTATTTGCACCCAAAGACACCATGGTCACTGTGCCCATTTTTAAAGGCTCTGCTAATTTCCAGAATTCGCTGGTTAAGGGCTCGGCCACTAATTTTTCTAAAGCTTCCACCCGCGGAAGCATACGTTTTTTAAATAAATCAATTTTTTTAACAACATCTTTGTAGGCACAAATTTTTAACGAAACAAATGTGGACAGTACATACGTTTCTGGTCCAACCTGCGAACTCCAGACAGACGAAGTCACTGTTTGTAAATCACCTAAGGCACTTTCAAATTGACCTTGGCGAGTATGTGCCCAGGCTTTTTCTTCGATGGAATCTAACCAGAAATCGCTAGATGCAGGAACAGTAGCGTAGCTTTTAATAGCTTGGCTAAAATTCCCTTTAGCAAAATCAAGACGAGCACTTTCCATTACCTGTGCATCAGTCAGTGCTAGCCCAGATAGGGAAATAGAAATTGTTGCTAGTGATAATAGTAAATGCTTAAGTGTTACCACAACATAACCCCTACGCTTGCAATAGCGCTAACTGCTGACTGTTTACGTTTTTCTGTCTTAAGTAAATCAGTGTAACTTTCATAGCGGCCTTCAAGGCGTGCTGTAATAAAAGAATTAATCCATATTCCTGCTCCAAGACTACCAGAAACAACATCACTATTTCCTGAATCTAATTTTTTCTGTCCATAGCCTAATGACGTATAAATATCAAATTGCGCAATTCCAGAATCAAACAAATTCAATTTTCCGTAAATTGGGTAAAATGAAATAGAAGCCATTTTAGTTTCGATTGGAAAGTCAATTGATGGAAATCGCTTTTCGCAGTTCGGATCATCTTGACGACAGGTAAACGCATCATCGTACAAGCGTGATCCTTCAGCGGTTAACTTGTTCGAATCCTTTAAATACGATACCCCAAAAGACCAGCGTGGTGTTATGTGATAATTTAGCATCCCGCCTAGGTTTTTACTTTCAACGTAACTGTCAGCTCCTGAAAGCATTCCGAAAGTGACTGCTGCCTCTAAACGGTTGTTACGGTCCATCAAGCGGTTTTGCACCACACGTATGCGCTGCTGATTATCAAGCTTTTGTACGCGCTCGATTACTTGTTCATTATCGCCTAAAGATTGAAAATCTTTTTTTAGCGATTTTGTCTGTGCCTGTACCGAAGCAGCAGTAAGACCTAAAATTAAAACTAACGTTGATTTTATAATTTGTGGTTTCATTATTTAACCTTCTTTACCTTTACGATTTTAACTGGACACGCTACTAGATCGGGAACAACATTTAATGTTTTTACTGCAGAGCTTGATTTTGTTTTTTTATTTAAAATAGAATCTGCTTTAACCGTCATTGACGTTACAACTGTCGAAGAAGTACAAGCTGGTGTCCACGTTAAGACACACACTTGAGAATTTTTACGATCAGCAAATTCATAAGCACAACTGAAGCCTTTTTGGCCACTTAGTTTTTCGATTGTTTGCGAAAGCTTATTCACAAAAATTTCACTTAAATTGTGCTCTGTAGAAATACGCACCGACAATGTTGCCGCAGCGCCAGCTTTAACTTCAATGATCTCAGGTTCAAGAAACGTAATAACCGGAGCTTGTGCAGCGTATCTTGCTTTTGTACAAACTAGCATTTGATCTGACAATGTATCAACTGAGCTTACCGCACGGACATAAAAGCACATGTCCACGTTATTAGCCGAAGGAATTTCTTTTCCTAAACGGTCACGATCTAAGGGAAGACGATCAACTTGTAATTTGTAATAAAAGCGATAAATAGTTTCAGAGATTTTCTTTGGATTTTCTTCCCGTGTATCATCAAGCACTAAGTATCTTGAACCATCTGCTCGGTAAGCTTCGGTATTTGCACTGATGTACGATGTAATTTGCAATGTTGGAAGCTTAGGACTAGTCGCGCTTGTAGGATCGATAACATCAACTGTAAAATCTGTGTCTTTACCTTCTTCAACTCCGGTAGCAAGATCAGATCGGCCCGAAATTGTCGGTTGTGCGTTGTTACGACTTACTACGATACTTAACGATTTGACGCTGCCAGCGTTTGCTAGCTGCTGATTTGCTGTTTCGACCACATTAATTTGTATTTGCGCTTGAAACGTTTTACCCCACGTACCACCTGGAATAGTTCCAACTGGTGGCGTCCAAGATAAGGCATAGATACCCGGAATGTTAGTTTCAGTTAGTACTGGACGATTCATATTTGTGAAATCAGTCAACTGCACTGAGTACTTCGTGATTGCTTTTGTTCTAGACTGAATTTTGATTAACATTTCCGAAGGCTGACCTTCGATAAAGTTTCCGTTGTTGACTTCATTAGTGCCTTCAACAGACATCGTAAACATATCAAGTCCGTGTACGGTTTGCGTTGTCGCTTTTTCATCATTTGCAGGGACTCCGTCTAAACCTTTGTATTTTTCTTTAGGGTTTGACGAACCTCCACATGCTGAAAGTAGAAGTGTAGCGGCTAAAACTGGAATTGAAATTAAAGTTATTTTTTTCATAGTCATATACCTTTTAAGTGTCACTTACGCGACGTAAAATGAAGGGATAAGACACTTTCACAGTGACTCCACCTTCTGGTTTTGGAAAGTTCCATGTTTTCAAACGATCACGTATACAGTTTTCAACCGGCACGTGATTTAAACTTGAATTAGCTACTTTTGCGACCGATACCGATCCGTTCGGTCCGATCAAAAAATTCATTGATAAACGTCCTGCTAACTTCGGCTTTTGTTGTAATCCCTTTTCATAACAAAAACGCACTTCGCTTAAGTGACGATTAATAACTGCAGCAATTTCGTTACGATCTAAACCGCCGCCAATCCATGCTTCACTTTCCACTGGCTGGAAAAAAGATCCCCCCGCGCCCACTAGGCTAACTTTTCCGTAGCCAGCCTGACCGCCACCTTTTCCACGCGTTCCATAGCCACCAGCGCCCGAAGCCCTGCCGCCAGTTCCAAGCGGAGCAGAAAACATACCCTTAGCGTAAACGCTAGTTTGCACGCCCCCACTGCCTTGACTACCCCCGCGACCAATACCCGCCGAAGCTTGTGCTTGGTCTAATTTTAACCCGCCCTGTTGATTTGATTTTTTTAAACTGCCTAATACGCCAAGAACACCGCTTGATTGTGCGACAACCTGACGACGCTTAGGAACTGCTGTAACCACAGGTCGTGCTTTTTTAGGAACTGGCTGCATCGCTTGCTTTTTTTCAACCATTGGAACAATCATCGTTTTTTCAATTTGCTGACGATCCATAACTTGCACAACTTGAAGTTCTTCTTTTTTAGTTTCAAAGCGCTGCATCACTAAATTTAAACCGAACATCAACACAGCAATGCCTGCTGAGATTTGTGATGTCTTTTTAAAGATGCGGTTAAACTGCGAGCCATCATCTGAAGGTAATTCAACATTTGATAAAACCTGATCCGCTTCATGAACTAACGTTAAATGGCCCTTAGTTTCTTTGATTGGATGATTTATATTTTTAATTAATGTTTTTTTATCAACTACATCTAAAATGGTGTACTTGATTTTTAAGTGATCGTAGTAACTTAGGTCTTGGGTTGCTTCGACACGATTTGTATCGTGGCGCTGAATAAAGGTGATTTCTTCACTAGTGAATTCAAGCGCACGTACAACATTTCCTTGCGAGTCCTTTAAATAAAACATGACTACCTCATCCCTTGGGATTTTACGATACGATCAGAAAAATTAGCACGCATACCAATTAAATTATCAATTGATTTTTCATTTTCAACAACTGTAAGGGATTCAAACGGTGATTGAATTTTTCCACCGACCAACTGCCCGTCAAAACGAACATCGGTGCTTAACTGCGAGTTATTTTTTGTAGAAGACTTTTCTACTGACTTCACTTTAGTTTTTAAACTAATATTAGTATTTGTTTTACCGTGAGCCGTGATCGCAATGCTGATAGCGATTGTTAGGAACAATATCAAAATTATATTTTTAGTTTCCACTTTTTCCCCGCTTCTGCATTTCAGTAAGTCTACTATCTAAGTAAGCAACCATCGGGCCACGGCCAAGTGACGATTGCAGAATTTTCAACTGAGCTAAATCACTGATGTTAAATGGATTTGCCTGAATTTTTTGTCTTAAAGATTCAGCCTCAGATAACGTTTTTTGTTGCTGTTCAGAAAGTTTTTCAAATGGGTCCGTAGCAAGGCCCGCTGTACGAGCTGACGCCTTTAAATAAGTCATCTCGGTAGCCGCTAATTGGCAACCAGGACGAGCTTTTTGTACTGAACACTCGGATAGCTCTAGGAACGTGTCCTGGGCCACTGCTTGCTTCCAAATCTCTTGAGTCTTCATCATTACCGCTTGTGATTTTGTCAGGTACGGAAGAACCATTTCGCTGATTTGCTTTCGGTACTTTACGACTTCAGCAGGCTTGAGGTTTGAAGGTACTGGTAAAGCTGTAATCTCAGAGGCTAGCTGCGTATTTTCTTCAGCAACTTGAGAAAGATACACCAACTGTAAAGATGTGTCTTTTTGAGCGATTGCTTTATTTGCCAGTTTGTCTAATTGCTTAAGCATTTGTTCACGCTGTAACAGGCGGCGCTTTAGAACTGAGTCAGGCTTTGCCACTAACTTATTTTTTTTGATTTCCTTGTTAAATTCAGCCAGCGACTTAAACGCAAATATATGCGCCAATAGCTGACCGTTTAACGAGTTTCTAATTGCTCTTGATTTTAAAATTTGCTTCGCAAACCCTTCATCTTTTGTATTTTCGAAAACAAACACACCCGCTGATGCATAAAGATCGGGGCTACGACTTAAAGTAGATTCAAAGTTTTTAAATACTTTTAAAGGTTTTTTGGCAAACAGCACGATCTGATGTGCAGCAAAAGCATTCTTGGCATCATTTCTAGAAGTTGCCAAAAAGTTTTCGTAAGCTTTCGTCGGATTTTCTTGTGCTAATTCCTTTAACGTTGCCATTTTTAAATGGTAGTCAGCTTGCTGCGCCGCAGTTGGTTGAATTTGTGCTAGCATTTTGATAGCTAACTTAAAATTCATTTTCAATTCTGCAATCCAAACTAAATGATGAAGTGCCATCTGTCGTTCGAATTCAGGCAATTTCTTTAATGATAAAAGTTCGTTTGCATGCTTGGCTAAAGCATCGATATTACGTAAACGGTAAGCTAGTTCCATTTTATTTTTTATGACTACCTTGGCCTCATTTGGTGGGAATTGATTTAATTTAAGTCCATTTAGTTTATCTAATTCTTGTTCATACCCAGCCGCAACTAGTTCGTTAAGTATACGCGCACTTTGATTTAGAATAGATTTTCTATAAATGGCTAAGTACTCAGACTTTTTTGTTGAAAATAATTTAGATAGTTCAAGAGAATGACTTTCGATAATAGCTTCGTTTTTAACAAGCACATCTGAATCTAAACAAAGGTCCGCAGATTTTTCACGAAGAGATTGTGGCATATCTTTGTCTAAGGCCAAAATTCGAAATTGAATACTAGCTTTAACGTAATCATTCTTTTCGTATTGCAAATGCGCTAGCTGATATTTAACTTCATGGTTTTTTTGGCCCTTAGGATTTAAATCAAGGTACTGGTTGTAAGCGAAAAAGCGTAGATCTAAGTCGTTAGCAAGTTCTGCAACTTCGATAGCACCAAGTAGTGAGCCTTCAAACATTTTTAGTTGAACGGCGTTTTTCTCACGTACAGATTTTAAGAAACTAGTTGTTTGAATATGAAACTGGTAAGCTTCTTTGTACTGTTTACGCTTAAAGGCTGCTTGTGCGGCCCAGTAACTCATTTCATAATCAGAAAATGCCGTGGTAAATTTTTGAAATACGACTATTAATTCTGGTGTTGGAATACGCTCTTCAGCTTTCGCCCAGTCCGTAATAACACGACGTAAATTTTGCCGAGCCACTGTGCATTCGGGTTTATCCCCACACTGCTGAACAAGGGCAATAGACCTGTCCACTTCGATGACTAACGCTGACCTGTGACCCAAATCATATTCGATTCGCGTGATTTGAATTTGACGGTCTAGTTTATCTTCCATTGTGATTTCGTATGTGCCAACAATTTTCCAAACTTTTAGTGCACTTACTTTTTTTGCTGTGCGGTCCAATTCAGAAGCCAAAAATATAAGATTTTTTTTGCGAGTCGATTCTGGGCTGACATCTGAAAGTGTTTGAATGCTGGTTTGAGTGATGTCGTTTTTAGCCATAAAAAGTGCTAAATCATGTGTGGCTTCTTCTTGAAATGAAGTGTCCGGCGTACCATCTTTGGCAGTTAAAAGCTCAGGTCTGCGTAACAACTGTGTCAGTTGTTTTTCAGCTAGCAGTGTTTCACCTTGGTTGTAATTAACCCAAGCTGCACGAAACTGAGTGTAGCCTGGACGCGGATTTTCTTTAATGCGAGAAGCTTTCATGAAATAGGTTTCTGCATCTGAAAAGTTTCCATTCACAAACGAATAGTCACCAAGCTGAATGTAGACCAAAGCGATTGTGCGATTAT
Source organism: Bdellovibrionales bacterium (assembly GCA_043728195.1). GTDB lineage: Bacteria > Bdellovibrionota > Bdellovibrionia > Bdellovibrionales > Bdellovibrionaceae > Pseudobdellovibrio. The sequence goes on along the minus strand of JAYTMU010000054.1, from coordinate 99 downwards.
CATAATTTGAACTGCTTTTTTCAATTTGACGAAATATTTTTAAGGCGGCGTCTGAATTGTTCATTAGAATGTGTAAATGGGCCATTTGCATCAGTGCCG
>JAYTMU010000053.1:0-23139 GCA_043728195.1 Bdellovibrionales bacterium | reverse complement strand
TGGTTGGAAATGGCTCGAAAATAGAACGCAAATTTATGTGCTCTGGCGAATCACGTATTGAAATACCAGAAGGGGCTACAGTTATTTCGAAAACGCCGTTTACCTCATACTACTATCCGACAGCTAAGGGTAATATCGGCTACGTTAAAATTCCGCATTATTCGCCGCAGGGAACAGATTCCCGATTGGCAATTGAAGTTTACATGTCGCAATACCAAAAAGTTATTGGCGTGATGGAGAAAAATACGGTGGGACTGGTGATTGATCAAGACCATAATTGTGGTGGTTACGTTGAGCTCGTAGACCGCATGGTAGGTCTTTTTGTTGATAAGCCATATCATCCAATGGCATTCAAGCTGGTCGCTAACAAAGAGAACTTTTTAGATTACCAGAAATATGTTAGCGAAACTGATAAGCTAACAACTTTTTTTGACGACGCTTCTAAAGTATTAGATCTGATTAAAACTTTCTGGCAAAAAGGTGAACGCTTAACTACCTTTACTTCAATGGACGGCGTTGAGCTGATTCAACCGAATTTAATTCGTTATACAAAGCCTGTTGTTATGTTGATTGATGAAATGTCTGGCTCTGGTGGCGATGGCTTCCCTGGCTTGATGCAAGGCTACGGACGTGCGAAATTGATCGGTACCCGCACTATGGGTGCAGGCGGCCACGTTACCGAGAATGCGCCACTTAATTATTCGCAAATTACTGTTAGCATGACTAGGTCACTATTTTTTAGACCAGATGGCGTACCCGTAGAAAACAACGGAGCTGTACCTGACTACCCATATGAAATTACTTATGAAGATTTTATGGGTGGCTACAAAGGTTACCGTGAATTTTACACCGCTCGAATTCTTGAGCTGGTGAAGTAGTTACCCTTCTTTTTAGGGTTCGTTTAAATAATTCGTGGGTAAATTATTTAAACAAACCCTTATGTGAGCATTGGCTTCAACAGGTTAAAGCGACGTTTAATTATTCATTCAGAGGAGAAGAGTATAGTTTTTGGCTTAAAATGAAGACGGTCTTAAACTGTACCCATTCGAATAACCAAATATTTTAAATTGCATTTCTAAGTGAGTTTTCAACTTTTGACTTTAACCTCACATCGAGAGCATTTAGAACTTTTTGAATTTTTTCAATCGAGGCGCCGTGATATTCATTTCTTTCATCTCTTGATACTTGAGACTCAGTGACATTCATTTTATCCGCGAGTTCTTTTTGTTTAACACCTTTAAAAATTCTTAATGCAACAAGGGCGTGCCCTAAGCCATTGAGATTTTCAATAATGTCAAATTGGCCTCGTTTCAGTTTTTCGTACTCTTCCACTTCTTCCTGTAATTGCAGTGCAAAAGAAGACAACGGGTCTAAAGCTAGTTTGACTTGATCTTTTGTTAATCCAGCTTTTTTCATTTTATTTTTATGTTCTGCAATTTTTTTAAATTCTGCTTCAAGTCGTTGCTTTGCTTCTAAATATTCGCGCTCTGTTTTAATCATTTTAAGTCTCCTGAAAAAGATATTTTTAGTATGCCTTTGGGTTTAAAGTTATATCTTGATTATCTAAATGCAGATGGAAATGTCATATCATGTCCATTTTGGTCTTTTATTCCAGACCCTTGATCTAAATGTGGATAGAGCTCAACTCTATAAAATAGCCACATGGGCAATTGTTTTTTTGCATAGCCACGATAAGCTTTTCTAGACGCTGGTTCCCAAGTCCAAACTTTATGAGGATCCAGACTATTAAGATTTGAAACAATACTTTGAAACCGAGTCATATCAGTAGGACTCATCATTGATAACTGCGGATCAAAATAACCATCAATATCATTTGGATGGTCTTTATCTTCTACGAAGGATCCATCTAAATAAATATCATGAACGCCAACGCTAAATAGCTGAGTGACAAGGATCTCCACATTATTTACCAATTCATTGCGCCAGTCTTTGTCCCAAGTTGATGAGCTGCCGTCACCTGTGACTAAAATACTATTTCGAATTTCTGCAAACGTCGCGGTGTAGGTACCAGGATCTAAGACGCCGTCTGAATTAAATTTTTTAGGTATTGCCATTCATTGCTTCCTATAGGCTATATCGGACAACTTAACATTAAAGTTAAGTTGATGCAACTGTTGTCTAAGCTAGACTTACAGACGAATAGGAATCACTTTACGGCTATCTGAGGTGCTTTTTCGGTGTTCGACTGAAAATGAGACACAAAGACTGATTATGCAGGCGGCGCTGGCATTGATTTTTTGCTGCTTATTTTTTTACAATTTACCGTGAGACTTGAAATAATAAGCTCTTTTTCTAGTTGTCCGTAATTCCGCACAAAATATTTTCAGCTTAACTATCTAGAGCGAGTTCGGCGATTTAAAGTCTAAATTTCGCAACTTATCCACAGTATTTTGGTATTTTACCGATGATAATTTATTTTTCTGTGGATAAGTTCAAATCTTCCATTTGTTTTTTCAGATTCGCTTTTTATTACGCCGGCAGAACTTCCAACTGATTTAATAACCGCAAAGCCTTGCATAGGTCGAAGCCAAATGTTTGCGGAGCTTCGCCAAATAGCTCGATGTGTTTTTGAATCGAATCGATACAAAACTTTTTGTCCGATACATTTGCAATGTTCTCCATCACAAAGCCCATTGCAATACCATCGATTCTACTGATGCCCCATTTGATCCCAAATTCCACAGACTTCCCGGCCTTGCCGCGAACAATTGAATAACCGATCGAGTGATACAGCTTGTGCTCGATAAAACAAAAAAGATAAGGAAAATATTATTTTTTAAATTTTTTATAAAGACCTCTATATTTTTTTAATGCGCTTTTTTTAAAGTCAGACCTGCTTTTTAATAAGCCTTTGTATTCCAAAATAATTTCTTCATGGGTTGCGGGCCGTCCAAGCTTACTTTCAGCCCGCGTCTTTTTGTATGCGAGCCATCTGACTGCAATGGGTATAGCAAGAGCAGGATTTTTTAAATCTTTTTGGCTAATGTTATTAAAGATAAAATCCTTAACTTCGCCCTTAGGGTCTTGAATAATTTTCAGAAAGTCTATCACTTTTAGAAGGCCTAATAATATGTTGTAAATTGTAACTATTGGCAATTTTATAAATCTCCAACTCATCTAGGTATGTGCCGGGCAACCAGCGCAAGTGTTCATCAACAATAGTCACACCAGTTGGATTTTTAGGGCTAGGTTTAACACGTCTAGGATGCGAGTGAACAACAGTTGTTTTTTTGGATTTCTTAGCCATGGTTAATGTTAATGCGGAGAACAGCAGAAAACAAGCCCTACCAAAACCCAACACAATTAGTTAGAAATGCGCCCACTTCTAGTTAAATGGCCCACATGAGTACATTTAATGGAACTTTAAACTATTCATGAGTAGTTTAAAGTTGTATTAAATGTGCTCATATCGCATTATTATCGTATGGATAAGCGTGGAACACGGTACTTAAGTTCAATCATTAAAGATGTGTTATCTCGTAAAATGGTGTTTATTGGGGGCCCTAGACAGGTCGGGAAAACGACGATGAGCCTACAGTTTTTGAATCCAAAAACTGTAAAAAATTCGCAGTATTTGAATTGGGACAGAATTGCAGATCGTAAATTAATTTTGAATGATCAAATTCCTTTGCAAAAAAAAGTGACCGTTTTGGACGAAATCCATAAGTATAAAAATTGGCGAAATTTAATGAAAGGCCTTTATGATAAGTATCATGAAGATCACCAGTTTATTGTGACAGGATCAGCCCAGCTTGATTATTTCAGAAAAGGTGGTGATTCACTACTGGGGCGATATAGATATTTAAGGCTACATCCTTTTTCACTGATTGAGCTGTCAAAAAATCCTAATCAAAACGACTTGAAAACATTATTGAAGTTTGGGGGATTTCCAGAACCGCTATTTTTACAAAATGAAAATGAACATCGCATTTGGCAAAATGAAAGAATGAATAAAGTCGTTTACGAAGACTTACGCGACTTGCAAAATGTTAAAGAGATATCCTCTTTGCTTATGTTGGCCGAAATTTTACCAACAAAGGTAGGGTCACCATTATCACTAAAAAATTTAGGTGAAGACTTGCAGGTATCGCAACCTACAGTTGAAAAGTGGGTCGATCTGCTAAGCCATATGTACTATTGCTACAGGATAGCACCGTTTGGATCGCCAAAAATAAGAGCGGTTAAAAAGCTTCAAAAAGTGTATTTGTGGGATTGGTCACAGGTTGAAGACGGCGGCTACCGGTTTGAAAATTTAGTCGCAAGTCATCTGTTGAAATACTGCCATTTTATTCACGATACCCAAGGCCATATTATGGAGTTAAGATACCTAAGGGACACAGATGGGCGTGAAGTAGACTTTGTGGTTTTGAAAAATAAAAAACCAATTTTTGCAGTTGAGTGCAAAAGTGGTGATCGCGAATTATCTAAACATATAAATTATTTTAAGGATAGAACTCAAATACCAAATTTTTATCAAGTTCATATGAAAGACAAAGATTACGGTGCACCAAACACTGGGCGCGTCATGCCGTTCATAATTTTTTGCAAGGAAGTTTTAGGAGTATAGTGCAATAATAAAAGCCCACCATCCTAAAAAGGCAGTGGGCTTTTATTATTGTGCTAGTTTATGATTATCTTTTCATTTGAATAACTTCATTCAATAACTCATCCGACGTCGTGATTGTCTTAGCATTCGCCTGGAACGCTCGTTGACCGGTAATCATCGTCACGAACTCTGCAGCCAGATCGACAGTTGAACGCTCTAATGATTTTGCCATCAATGAACCGCGACCAGACATGCGGGCCCCGCCTAATGAAGGCTCGCCGGAATCACGTGACTGTTTAAATAAGTTTCCACCTTGTTTGAACAAAGCCTCTGGATTTTCAAATTTTGCTAGCAAAATCTGACCCAAATCAAGTACCTGACCGTTTGTGTACGATGCAGTTAAAACACCTTCGTCATTGAATGATAAGCCTGTAACCGTTCCGGCTGCGTAACCGTCTTGTCTCCAGGTAACAACGTCAGAATCGCTTCCGTATTGTCGTGAACCTTCACCCGTTCCACCAGCAGCTAGATCACTTCCAAAATTAAATTTAATTTCCTGGTCTAATTTTGCACCACCGTTGAAGTTAAATTTAGAATTGGTTAATTCTTGAGATTGCAAAATTCCATCTTCAGTAAATTGTAGTTTCCCTTCGCAAACTTGCGCTAATTGGCCTTTTAATTCCGGAGAAACACCTTCGACTTCTTTGCCATCGACTAATCCGCGAAAAGTCCATGCGCGATCTTCACCACGATTAAAAAACATATTCAGCATGTGCTTGTTACCCTGAGAATCATAGATTTCCACAGCAGTTGCAAAATCAGAAGTTTTAAATGGATCTTTTGCATCAAAAGTTTTTCCGTTTGGCGCAGAACGGGAATCCAAATTTAAATCTAATTTAATTTCTTTTGTACCTGAAGCTCCGACCAATGCGCGTGGAAATTTCATATCGCCAACTTTGGTTTCAATGACCCCTTTTTCATTAGCCTGGTAACCTTGAACGCGGGATCCGTTAGTTGTAGTTAAAAATCCATTTTTATCAAAATGGAACGAACCATCACGCGTAAAGCTGACGCCTTCATTACCTTTTACTTGAAAATAACCGTCGCCATTGATGGCTAGGTCAGTTCCGCGCTCAGTTTGATCGATGTTACCTTGTGCTAATATAGGATTGACGGCGCCCATGCGAACACCGCGGCCCATTTGATTTCCACCATCGATACCTTTTAAATTGCGTGACATGATATCTTGAAATTCGGCGCGTGAGCCTTTGAAACCAGTGGTGTTTGAGTTGGCAATATTATCTGCCGTTACACTTAAACCTTCACCTTGTGCTTGTAGACCAGATACACCCGTCCATAAAGAAGAGAGAATTCCCATAAAATGACCTCCATGTCATAACAAAACAACTCGTTCTAAGTTGTTTCTTGTGTTGAAGGGCCCCCTCTGCGAGGACCAGCCCTAAATTAATTAATCAAAAACATAAATCGTTTAACTATTCGAGCTAAACCACTTACATAACAATGGTGCTGTCGATATTGGTAAACACATTTTCTTTTAATGCATTCTTATCCATAACCGTAACCACAGTGTTATTTTTAACGCTCACGATTAAAGCCGATTGATCCATCAAAATTAATGTATCCTTCGAACCTTTCGCTGCCGCCTTCGATACCGCTTGACTGAGCTTACCTAAATCTTCTGGTGAATAACTTATTCCCCGTGATTGCATGCGCTCAATTGCATGATTCGAAAACTTGATATTTCCTGGTTCTACAGCTGCTGCCGGTTTCGCAGTTAATCCCGCGGGAGCTTCCGTTTTACCAAGTACATCTTTAAAAGAAACTTGTCCCTTACCTGCCTCACCTTCAGATTTTTTAATATCTAACGGTTTGGTCGGTATCAGATTTTCTATCCGGCTTAACCCATTGGCTAAACCTGTCGATTTCATCTGAGACATACTACTTCTGCGCTTTCTGTAGCTTTTCCATCAAGTCTCTGGACATCGCTACATCCGTCATCACGTTATTCACCGGAGTGGCCTTGGTGGCCTCTTCTGGCTTTGGCATGTTTGCAGTATTCGCTTCTTCATTTTGCTTATTACCAGTTTGCGCCATGTCATCCGTCTTTTTCAAGTCGAGGTTAGTGACATCCTTAACATTCTGGTCGTTGTTCTTAAGGCTTCCGTCTGTAATTTGACGAACGTCGCGCATCTTTATGGTCTGATTCCCGACCTGAAGCACTGGTCCTTCCTTTGAAAAACTTAAGCCCGTGATCACGCCTTGAAAATCAGATTTCACTTGTACTTTTTTTCCCTCAGCACTTGTGGCTTCAATCTGAAATTGATATTCGCCAACGTTTTGCTTATCACCCTTGGTATTCATTCCATTCCAACTTATTTTATTTGCACCCGACTTCAAATTACTTAGATTGTATTCGCGCACCACTTCGTTTTTCTCATTCAAAACTTTAACTTTGGCTGCATTTGCATCTTGCGGCAGATTAAAATTAAAATCGTGATTGTTATCGAACTGTGAGCGAACCACTCGCGAAGAATCTCCGGCGACCGTCTTACCAATTAAGTTTAGCGCTTGAAAATCTTCTGGCTTTGAATTTTTACCTTCGATCTTTGTCAAAGTTGTATTCATATTTGACATTTGCTCAAGTGTAGAAAACTGTGCCAGCTGCGCTGCCATCTCATGATTTTTTAACGGGTTTGTGGGATCCTGATTTTTCAATTGGGTAAGCATCAATTTAAAAAAAGCATCCTTATCTAAATTGTTGCTACCTGTTCCTTTTACTTTTTTAGAATCGTCGACATAATTTGGATCAGCCACTTTATTTAAAAGCGCCCCCATATCTTCTTCGCCAACTTGTTTTTTCTGAGCCGGCGTTAAATTGTTTATGTCGTTGATATCTTGCGGAGCTTGGGCTGGTTTTTCAGCCCACGTTTTCGTTCCCGCTTTTACATTCATGTTCGTAGCCATATCAATCTCCTTAAAATCGGTTTACTAAGCGACTACTAAGCGACTCTGTTCAGTGTCGAACCCGTGCGGCCAGTAGCTCTTGCTTTTCCTGTTTGCAAGGGTTGCAAAGCATTTGGTTCAGCAGTAGTCCTAGCACCACTTACAGATTGCACATCACCGTAAGATCCGCGCCGCGCTTGATTGCCAAAATTGTTTTGAAATTGCTTCCAAAATTCTTTTTGCTGATCTTGACCTGCGCTAAAATTTTGCCCGCTGTGATTTTGTCCTGGCTGAAATTGTGTTGAATTTTCAGTATTGGTCGCATTCACAGTGCTAATTCTAACATGATCTACACTTAACTGTTGAGCAGCAAGCCCGGACTTTAGTTCAGTTATACTGTCTTCAATCAGCTTTTTCACTGATTTATCCTGAGTCTGCATTTCGATATTCAAGCGACCGTCCTGCATAAGCACTTTCAATTGAATTTCACCCATGCCATCGGGACTCATGCGAACAGTCATTTCCCCGCCACCCTTAGTTGCAAGAAACTGTGCTTGTTTCATAACTTCTTGAACATTTTCATCACGACGCTCAAGAAGTTGTGACAGCGCAGTTGCAGTTCCAGTTTTTTCTAGGGGCGTCGACATATGCGCTTTAAAATCTGTATGTGACTGTCCCATATGTAGACTGGAATCGGGTTTAAATGAATCTGCTTTCAGTTCTTTTAGCGACTCATTCGGGTTTTCGGATTGCCTATCTGAAGAAGAATCTTTGGCCATATCAGAATTTGGAACCGTATAAATCTTTTCTTGCGTCAATTGCTCTAGAACTTTTTGTTCAAAATTCATCGCAGTCTCAGCCGACATTCCTTTATCTGATTCAAACTCTTTCATCTTCTGAATTAGACCATTGCTAGCCACATGCTGACGCAGATCCGATTGAAAACCCACATCCTGACCAAGCAAATCTTCAAACGAAGGTTGCTCAGCAACTGCCGCTGCTGCAGCGGGTGCGGCAGCTTCGACAGCAGCTGGTTCAACAGCAGATGCTTCTGGGCTGACGGGATTAAGTTTGGCTGTAATAGTTCGCTCTTGTTGCTGCTGCAAAGCCTGCAATAGCGTGCTGACATCGGCTTCAACTTCAGAATTTTCCACCGCGCTTGCAGCTACAAATTCCTGATTCGAAATTTTTGGTGCCGCATCACCCGCTGTGTTTTGCACAACAGGAACTGCCACAGCAGCTTTTTCAGCCGTGCCGTCTACATTGACGTTAATTTTCGCTTCTTCTGAGTTGCCTTCGGTTTCGATCATCGTCAGATCTATTTTTTGATCTGAAATTTCAAATTCACTCTCGGGTAAGGCCATGACATTTGAAATCATCGTAACTTCGGACTCTGAATCGACCATCTTCTTTTTAGTTCCCCCAGATGGTTTCTTCTCATTTCGCTCAGCTCTTAACTCATCTTCACTTTTTTTAGCGGCTTGCGCTTTCGGATCTTTTTCGTTTTCTTTAGAAGAAGTAGATTTTTGATCTAGTTTCTTTTGCAGTTGACGTTCAAAATCCTTTTTGAAGTCTGGCGGCAGATTTTTTTTATCTACAACCTTTGAGTCTTGAGCCAATCCCTTTTGCGGGGGGCTGACACCAAGTAATTTTTCTAGCACTGTCCTCCTTGTTTTTTTATAGCTATTGATTAGCCGGCGTCCTATACCCAGCAAATCGCTCTGCAAAAATTTGGGCCTTTTCAGGCTTCACTAAATTTAAAATATCTCCAGCCACTTTCTTTTTCATGCGGCTTAAAATCTCGATAACTAAATCTTCATCTAAAGTTTCAAACACTTTTGCGACCTGTTGCGGCTTCATATTTGAATACATTTGAACCAGGGTATCGACTTTGGCGTCATCTGTTTTAATTTTCTCTTCTAATACGGACGAAATTTTCGCCCGAGTTTCTTCAATTTTTTTCACTTGCTGCTCGATTTCTAATTTTTGCTTTTCAATTTCGGCCGCCATCTTATTCAAATCTTCTTCACGCTGATCCAATGTTTTTTTACGTTCTGCCAATTTAAATAAATAATCTGCGTCGTCCGGTTTTTTTTCTTTACTGATCTCAGGGGCTGCGGCACTGGCTGTGGCTAGGCCCTTTGCATCCGAAAGATTCGCTTTTATTTCTGCGGGACTTACTTTATCTTGTGCGTGCGCCGTTCCCATAGTTATATCGATTTTTTTAAATTGTGCTTCTATTTCATCTAAGTGGTCTAAAGAAGCAATTCCGCCTAATCCAAACAGTAGAAATATTCCCAACTGGGTAACCGGAAACTTTCTTTTGGGTTTATTTTTTTGCTTCAAATTTCTTATGGATTGCGAGCGTGATTGTACCGCAGCGGTTTGCTTGGCTTTTTTAAAAAACTGATCGTAACCGGTCTTCATGACATCCTTTTAATTTTCCGTCCTGGAAAATCGTATAACAGAAAGTTCATCGATCTCTTTCTGTTCATCTTTTAAAACTTCGCTAAAATACTGTTGCTTTTTCTTTTCGCGTAGCCTTTCAATCATTTTAGCTGCAGTTAGCGCTTCCTGCAAAATTTCACGTCTGGACTCGACTACTTTTCTTAATTCAAGCAGACGTTCGTTCTGCTTTCTTATGCGAAGGTCTTGTCCAGACAAATAGACATTGATCTGATTAACCTCATTGGCCCAGGAAGCTAACCCCTGAACCGCGCCAGTTCTTTGCACTAGCGCATCTTCTTTTTTTTGAATCATATCTTTTAAATTTGTGACTTCTAAATCCAGCGCGCGCTCCGCTTCTAGAAAATCTTTTTGTGCAAGGTCGACTTGAATTTTTCTATGCACTAAAACTTTATCTAAAGAAAATTTGAATTTTTTCATTTTTTTCCTCTAGAAAGCAACTATAACGCGGACGTTATTTGCATAAGTTGTTTTAAACATTGCGCCATTCCACAGTGATCATCCGTTCGTTGCTTTAAAAAGTCGTTGATTGCATCAATTGATTTGATTGCTTTATCAATTTTGGGGTTTGCACCCATTTTATATGCACCAATGTTTATTAGGTCTTCTGACTCTTTGTATACAGCTAAAGTCTCTCGCAGTTTCATGGCATTTCTGGCATGCTCCGGACTGCTGACAGCTTTCATCACGCGACTAGCGCTTTGCAAAATATCGATAGCTGGAAAATGGCCTTTATGTGCTAAATCACGTGAAAGCACGATGTGACCGTCTATGATGGATCGTACGGCATCTCCGATTGGATCATTCATGTCGTCACTTTCAACCAACGTCGTATAAAAACCAGTAATTGAGCCCGAGTTTTCAAAATTTCCGGCGCGCTCTAGTAATTTCGGCAAAGTTGAAAACACAGATGGCGTGTATCCCCGCGTACTTGGAGGCTCGCCGATGCTTAAGCCAATTTCACGTAATGCCATCGCAAACCGCGTAACTGAATCCATCACAAGTAATACATTTTTACCTTGGCCAGCAAAATATTCTGCAATTGCAGTTGCAACATACGCCCCACGCATCCGAAGCAGTGGGCTTTGGTCACTTGTAACACAAACAACTACTGTTTTTTTCATGCCCTTAGGGCCAAGTTCATTTTCAATAAATTCGCGAACCTCGCGGCCGCGTTCGCCGATAAGTGCGATGACATTAACATCGGCTTCTGTTTCTTTGGCCATCATTCCCATGAGCACTGATTTTCCCACGCCAGAACCCGCCATGATAGCGACCCGCTGTCCGCGGCCAACTGTTATTGCTGCGTTAATGGCGCGTACGCCAACATCTAAGCTTTGACGAATTGGTTTACGACTTAATGGGTTTACAACTTCCGCATACAGCGGCACTTCTTTAATGACTTCCAACTCTGGTTTGCCATCAAGTGGTTGCGCTAGGCCATCTACAACCCGGCCAAGCAATTCGTCACTTACTTTTACAGTTGCTACAGACTTCGCTAAGGTGATTTTTGATCCCATTGATATACCACGCATATCGGATAGGCTCATCATTAAAACTTGGCGGTCTTTGAAACCTACAACTTCAGCCAAAAGTGGTTTAGTTGCTGACCCCTGAATTTCGCAGATACTGCCAATGCTTACACCTGGAATGTAGCCCTTAATCAAAAGCCCTGTGACATCCGTAACCTTGCCACTATCTTTTGTAAGATGCGAGTTTTTCAGTATGTCGTAGTATTTGCTAAAATCCAAATTCATTGGCACAAACTTTCACTAAGTGATCGGAGATTTAACACGCGGTAGTGCTTGCTTCAGTTCAGTCCACAACTTACTAACACGTTCTTCAATGCGCGCATCAACTACTCCGAAGTTTGTTTCAACAATGCAGCCGCCCGAAGTTACCTGGTCAGAAACCTGAAATCTTACTTTACTTAAAAATTCGGCCTCGCGGCCAGACTTAGTTTTCATATTTTCCAAAAATTCAACCTGCGAACTGCAGATCAAAACGTTTACGTCTTCATCTGCTTGGGCCATATCAATTGCGTTTTTTATAACTGAAAGAACAATTTCTGGCTTTTCTTCAATGTGATCTAAGGCAATTCGTTTTGCAATATTGTATACCAAAGTAACGATATGACTTTCATTTTGGCGAATCATTTCTTCTTTAAGATGTGCCATCTGCTGCATCATCTCTTCAAGTTTAGATAAATTAAAATTTATGTCGTTCGTCCTTTCGGCGTACGCTTTTTCACGACCCTCTTCTAAGCCAAGTTGAAACGCGTTTTCATAGGCATCAGATTGTACTTCTGATAGCTTTTCTAAAACTTTATTTTCAATTTTGGTCTCTTCAGTCATCTTCTCGATTGTATCAACGCCAGTTGTTTGGCGAAGCACATCGCTCATGATGAAATCTGAGCCTTTTTCTTTTTCGCGTAAGTAATCTAAGGCAGCATCAGGCGTACCAAATTGAATCTGCTTTGGAACATAGTTCAAAACAGATATATCTGATCCCAACGAGCCTTCGTTACTTTTTTTCAGAACATTTGATTTAGCATCGGGTTGGGTTTTACTAGACCATGGCATCTTCTGTACCACCACGAGCTATAATTATTTTTCCTTCGCTTTCTAAGCGACGGGCCACATTAACAATTTCCTGTTGCGCTGTTTCGACATCTGACAGTCGCGCAGGACCCATGTTTGATAAATCTTCACGTAACATTTCTGCAGCACGCGCTGAAATGTTTTTGAAAATTTTAATACGAATATCCTCGTTTGCCGTCTTAAGTGCTAGCAACAGGCGATCGTTTGGAATTTCTTTAAGAAGAATTTGAATTCCGCGATCATCAATTTTAGTAACGTCTTCAAATACAAACATCAGTTTTCTGATCTCTTCCGCTAGCAATGGATCTTTTTCTTCCAGGCGGGACATAATCGACTGCTCAGTATTTTTATCCATAACGTTTAGCATTTCAGCCACTGGTTGTACTCCACCAAGTGAAGCTTGTTCAATCGTATGCGTATTCGATAATTGGTTCTTTAAAACTTTATCGATATCGGCAATTAGTTCTGGATCAACATTTTCTAAGTTTGCCATGCGTAGTACGACTTCGGCCTGTAACGATTCAGGCAATCGACGTAAAACTTCACCTTTTTTCTCAGGCTCAAGATGCGCCAAAATTACTGCTACGGTTTGTGGATGTTCATTCACAAGAAATGTTGAAAGTGCTTTAGCATCTACCATCTCTAAGGATTCTAAAGTTCGACCTGATCCAGAAGAAATATTCAGACCACCCATAATACCGCGGGCTCGTTCTTCGCCTAAAGCTTCGATGATGGTGTCTTTACTTGCCATTTGGTCCGAGAAAATAAAATCTTCGGCTTCACTTAGCATTTCGTAATAATCTTCCAACACCCGTTTAGTTAAATGCACCGGAACAACTTTAAATTTAGACATCAAATGAATTAACTTGCGAATGTCGCCATCGTCCATTTTTGTAAAAAGGACCTTGATTGCATTTTTACCTAAATAATTGATTAAGATCGCGGCCTTATCGATGCCACGCAACGTATCATAATCTAAATTTTCAATCTTCATCGTCCGCATTCGTTATTCCTTCCGAGAAACCCACATATTAATCGCACTAGAGGCTTTTTCTTCATCACGGTCGATTAAATTCATAATTCGGTCTTTTAACAATTCACTTTCGGCTTTTTCTGGATCCACTGACTCATGCAGGATAGGTAAGACGCCGTTCATTCCTGGTAATGAATTATCAACGGATTGTAGCTCTTCAAGTTCTTCAATTGTTCTTGGCAACATGTCCTCCACTGAATCTGTAAATGAATCGGTAATCCACTGCATAAATGGTCTGACCACCATAAAAAAGAATAGTAGAAGTGCAAACCCTAGAAGACCCCACTTAAATAAAGACTGAACCAATTTCTTTTTTTCTAATACGGTAAGAATTTTTTCGCTTTCGGTAAAGTCTTCCGGTTGAAACTGGATAGATTCAATTCGAACGTTATCGCCCCTAGATGCCATAAAACCTACGGCATTTTTCACTAATGATTCATACTTAGCAATTTCTTCAGCGGTACGTGGAGACCATTTTGTCTCAGATTTCCCATCAGCACCTGTCGTTGTTGTCGGAACACTATCAATCAAAACGGCGACGCTAATTTTTTCAACATTGCCGGCGGCTTCTTTAACATTGCGAATTGTTTTAGGTACTTGGTAATTAACTGTTTTAGATTCTTTTTTGACATCTTGCTTGAAGCCAACTTGGCCGTTATTATCTTCAGCACCCGGAATATTAGATCGTGATCCAGGCACACCAGTTGGATTGGTGCGCGCGCCGTCCAAAGATTCTTCTTGTGTGGCTTGCGAAATTATTGCCGTCTTATCAGGGTCGACGGACTCTTCGATTGCTGTTACAACTTTATGATTTATTGTCGCATCAACTCTGGCAACAATTTTACCTTGGCCAACTACTTTAGATAAAATCGATTCGATACGAGATTCTAAATCTTTTTCAACTTTCTGTTTAAGTTCCATGATTTCGTTTGATGCTCCGGTTGAGCCATCCGACTGTCTAGAAATCATTTTACCGCGTTCGTCGATAACTGTGACGTTGTCAACTTCCATTCCTTCAACAGCGTTAGCGACTAAAAAGCGAATGCCGCGCACTTGGTCGGCAGAAAGTTCTTTACCGGGATGAAGCGCTACCACAACCGAAGCTGACGGAGGCGATGATTCTTCCATAATTGTTTTCTTAGCTGGTAAAGCTAAAATTACTTTGGATTGTTTAACTGCGTTTAGGGTATTGATTGCACGCATAAGTTCGCCCTGAAGGGCGCGTTGATAATTTATTTTTTGCGCGTACGAGTTTATCCCAAATTCTTGCTTATCAAAAATTTCAAGACCTATAGATCCCATTTTGGAAGAACCAACTTCAGCAGAAAGTTGCATTAGCGTCGCGCTTAAAAAGTCTTTCGGAACTAGAATGTTTACCGTTTGACCGTTTTCCTTTATTTGATACGGTATATTTTTTTCGCCAAGTTTGCCGATAATAGTCGGCACTTGATCAGATGGAAGATCCTTAAGTAAAACTGCGTAGTCTTTTCCAGAAGTCATAAAAATGACTGAGCCTATTGTTCCGATCGCCACAAAAAACGACGCTAGTAAGGCTAATCGTTTAGTTGGACCTAACGATTTATAAAATTCTTGGAATTGACCAATGATACCGCCAAAGACTTTCTCCACATCACACCTGCATCTTCATAATTTCTTGGTACGCATCGATAATTTTATTACGTACTTGGACCATAACTCGTAAAGCAATGTCAGCTTTTTCAGTGGCCAGCATGACGCCGGCGATGTCGTCGGTTTTTCCGGTAGCAAGTTCTTGCGCTTTTTTGTCTGCGTCTAAGTGAATTTGATTAACATTATTTACGGCCTCTTTTAAAGTTGCCGCGAATGACGGACCAGCTTCCTGGCTGGAGGGCGACGGATTCATTTCAATTTTAGAATTTTTATTATCTAAATTTGCCGTTTCTAGGAAACGGTTGGCATTCGAAATTGTTAAACCATCCATGGTCTACACTCCTAAATTGAAGGTGCTAAACTTACACAAACTTACAGTGCTATTTTAAATTATCTACCAATTTCCAGTGCACTTAAAGCCATATCTTTAGTCGCCTGAATAGCCTGTACGTTGGCCTCGTACGACCTAGTGGCTTGTATCATGTTGGTCATTTCTTCCATCAAGTTTATATTCGGATAAGCAACATAGCCGTCATCATTGGCATCTGGATGGGTGGGATCGTGTTTCAATATGGGAGCTTTTTTATCATAGACGACATCTGTCACTTGAACGCGTTGAAAGTCAGACTTGGGATCGGTAGCACCCATGACTTCACCGAACGACTGCGCATCTGGCATTGATTCAAAAACCACATCTTTGCGACGGTACGGTCCGCCTTCTGCAGTTCGAGTCGTATTTATATTTGCTAAGTTAGAGGAAATGGTATTCATCCGCGCTCGTTGCGCAGCCATTCCACTTCCGCTGACTCTAAAACCTGTTATAAAATCTGCCATGGTCTAGTTCACTTTCTTTGCATCATGCATGTGGCTGGTTACCGAGATTCACTGATTGCATATTTAAGTGCGGCCATTTTTTTATTTATTAATTGTAAAGCCGTTTTGTACATAATCGAGTTCTCGGCTAATGCAGACATTTCTTTTTCAAGATCAACCGTGTTGCCATCGTTGTTCACTGCTATATCCGGATTTTCATAAATCTCTGGACTTACAACTGGTTTACCGCCTGTTGCAAAGTGCTGCTCGTTAGATGTCGCCATACTGTTCATGCCATCCATGTTTAGTGCTGAGGCAAGGGCATTTTCGAAATCAAGTTTCTTGGCGTGATAGTGCGGGGTTTCAGCATTTGCGATATTTGAAGATGTTACGTTATGGCGCATTTGACGCATTCTTAGTGCTGTTGCTAACGCATCACTTGTTTTATCGAACAAATTACTCATAAATACCCCTCAACTCGATACTGGTTAATTTTATTGCGTAACGTGCGAATTGAAATTCCAAGAATTTCGGCCGCTTTTGTTCGGTTCTGATGAACAAAATATAATGTTTGTAAAATATATTTTCTTTCTAGTTCATCTAACTTCATGCCTGTAGGAACTCCAACCTCGACACTGAGCGGACCCATCGTTAAATACTCGGGCTCTATTAAGCCATTCATTGCCAAAACAAATGCATTTTCTAAAATCTCTTCAAATTCATAAAATTGGCCAGGCCAACCATACTGTAAGATTTTTTCCAAAGCTTTTTCGGTTAATTTAACTTTGGGCCTATTGTGCATTAAGCTTAATACTTGTAAAAAAAACTCTGCTAATGCCTGTAAATCTAAGCGACGATCAGATAAACTTGGCATAGCAATCATATTAAATGATTTGCTTTTTATATTAAGAATTAGGTTTTCCCAATCCGCCGTGCTTAAGGTGAATATACCAGTTGTAGCAGAAACGTCGAAAGTGTCAGAAATACGTACATTCTGATCCATAAAAACAGTTTGCTGAAGATGCTGTGCTAACATTGATTTTCCAGACCCTTTGCAACCTACAATAAAAATTAAATCTGATGATTTCAGCGCCGCCAGTCCATGAAGGACTTGTAGCATTGCCGGAGATTTAACAGCAATAGAGCCATAGTTCATTTGATTCATTGCTGATCCTCAATTTTTGACATCGCAGGAATTCGCTTTAGATATTTTTTATAGTCATCATTCCACTGCGCTTCTTGTAATTTGTTGTTTGTGATTTTTGTCCAGACCGCAGCTTTTGGTCCTTTTAACTTTGACCACACAGTTTCTGCTTTTTTCAATTCACCCTTTTTAAAGTAGATTTCACCTAACTTATAACGTTCCTCTGCAACATCTTCAGTTGATTCGAATCTATCTAAAATAAAAGTGTATCGCTTTGCAGCCTCATCGACCTTATTTTGCTTTAAATATAAATCCGCGGAAAAGTTTGCTGCACGCATGGCATCGCGCGGAGCAACCTTCTTATTCGTCTCTGCAATATCTAAAACTTTTTCTAAACTTTTCTGTGCTTCGTCCGTGTCATTTTTTTTATTTTGCATATCAGCTAAATCAAGTAGTGCGCCAACAGCAAGCTCTGGTTTTCCGTTCCAAACCCGAACTAGTTCTGTTAAGTATCGCATCGCCGTGTCAAGATCACCTTTTTGCTCATAAAGATCAGACGCCAGCTGTACTCTTAAAACCTGGTCAACTTCAGATAACAAATGCGGACTTTTTATCTTTTCAACCTGTTGGTACGCTTCTTGAAACTTTTTGTTTTGGTAATAGCAATCTGCAATTCTTAAATTTAAACTATCTTCGCTTGGTACATCTTCGGTAACTGCAACCCATTTTTCTTTTTCTGTTCCTTTAATTGCCTGCATGTTTTGGTATGTCTTAATATACTTTTCAAGTGCTACATCAAAATCACCGGCCTTTTCATAGGCAAGCCCTAAGAAAAAATCCGTGTCGATGCGATCACGATACTTTAGCCACGTGTCAGAATATTTTTGATAGGTTTTTAAAACATCTTTATGCTTCCCACTGTCTGAATAAAACTTGATTTGATCGAAAATATTTCTAGTTATTCGCTTAGTTACTTGCTTTGAATCTGAACGATTGGGATTATTCTGGTAAAAATCTGACAAAATTTGAATAGCTTTTTCATGATCCATGCGTCTACTAAATCCGTCAGCGATCATTGTGGTTTTAAATTGATCAATATTTTCAAGCTCACTTTTTTGGCTAAGCTCTTCCATTTTGGCGATTGTCTTTTTAACTTCTTCTTCTTTCATGCTCTTCATGCGCGTGCTAAGAAGGTGTAACCGTGCAACAACTGTTTTTGGACTATCGCCGTAGCGAAAATAAGTCTCTAAAAATGAACCAATAGACCGTGATTGTTCAGCGCCAAGAATTTCGAGCAGCTCGCCGACTCGAGTTAATGCATATGGTGCATACGCGTGTGACGGAAATTTCTGTGCGAACTCAAGTCCCGATTGATGTGATTCTAAGTATTTTCGTTTCCAGAAGAAGCTTTCCATTTTATTGAACTGTGCATTAGGAAATAGATTGGCTAATGCGCTATATTTTTTTAGTGCCGAATTGTAAGTATCAATTGCTGCATCGTATTTTTTTGCATCGAAATAAAAATCTGCTTTTCGAAATGCAGCTTCTGCTTGAACTAGTGGGTTGCTGCTGGATTTTTCAATGCTATCCATTTCACTTACGGCATCACTTAATTTATTTATTTTAGAATAACTATAGCCTAAGCCTAACTTTGCATATTCAGTTGATAATCGGTCTTTAAAATTTTTGTTTTCGATGTGGTTATTAAAACGACGAATTGCAGTCATGTAGTCTTGTTTATCCAGCGCTAAAAGCCCTAACATTAATGACGTTCTTTCAGCTAGCACCGATGTAGGATATTTTACTATTGCTTGTAGATAACCAAATTGACCCAATTCAAAGAACTTATCATTTTTTTCTTCGCGCCATAATTCGATAAAGGCATCGGCCGTCATAAATGAAACTGATTCTAAGTATTTAGATTCCGGAAATTTATTCACAAACCAGTCTACAGTTTGCTTAAATACCAAATACCTTTTTTTCTTAAAAAGTGTTTTTAACAACTGAACTTGTTTTTCCTCTTCGGTCGTATAACCTAGGAATTGATAGACGGCAGGATTCTTTTTCATCATGCTCCAAAACGAAAATTCTGTCTCTAACATCGGAAATTTTAAGTAATAATTATTATCACTGCGAAGAATCGATTTTTCGTTAATTTCCACATCCTTAATTACGAAGCGGCCGAACAAGGTCTCAGTGTTTTCGTTCAGTCCACTTTTTAAAAGTGCTGATGTTTCTATACCACTGGCTTCTTCAATTTTTAAAAAATCAGCCTGAGCAGGATTTCTGTTGGCGACTTGATTGGTTGTTGTTTTAACTGGCGCAGTAACCAACGTTTTGGGTTTTGCAGTCTTAGTTGCTTTCGCAGTTGAAGCCTGCAGTGTTTCTGGCCTTTGGGCTAGGTCATTTGTAAGCTTATCATTTAAGTAGAAATCAATTATCAATTTAGATGGCTGGTCAGTTAGGTAGTCAAAAGTATCAACTGATTCATTCTTCAATATAAATTCGACTAACCACTTTTTATCTAACGGTTGTTGTTTCACTAAGATGCTTTGTACAAAAGGATTTTCAATTTGAGTAATTTTACTTAGCGAATTTTGATCCGCGGCTTTAAGTAAAAGCTGGATTTTTGTCTGGTTTTTTTCCTTTACGCGCTTTAAGTCATAGTCCCAATTTTTTTGACCAGCTAGTTCAAAATTAAAGGTTTCGCCTTGATTTCTGACAAGACCTTTTAGTTCTTCAGCCTGGACGTCCAGTAAAAAAACCACCCCAATACATACTAATATAAAATTTCGAATTTCCATTATCCATTACAAAAAGCATTTCAAGTGCCATTGTTGAGAAGTCTCAGCACATCTTAATTTCGAGGCTAGGAAAATTTATCCATATTATTTTGGCGTTGTCTGACAAAAATATGACAGTCTTAAACTGCGTGATCGAATCGAATTAGACTAGACGGGTCAATTTTCTATGCCATACTTATTCCATCATCATGAAGAACCATCTTGTAGCCACAATTATTTTGCTAACCGCCCCATTTTTTTTAGCGTCGTGTGTTTCCTCGTTGTTAAAAGAAAAAGCCCCAACATTTTCGAATGAAGTCAATTTTAAGCCGCCTGGACTTCCTTTTGCCAAATTAAATCAGTCGGTGTATCCGTCATGGAAAAATAAGGCGACCGGCAATGTACTTTCTATTTTTTCGGACTGCCAATCTGACAATTCGATCTCGCTGTCAGATCTTCTTAGAATTATTGAAGACTCTGTGGAAAACTCGAAAAAAGTAAGTGAAAATAATCTAACATTTCAAAGTAAACCGGCATTGCAACGAGTAATTCGCGGAGAGTTAGACAACAATCCTATACAAATCAAATCGACAGCCTTCAAAAAAATGAACTGCGGCTATGTGGTTTCACTTTCTGGCAAACCAGACCATCTTCAATTAGACGAAAAGGCATTAGAGACCTTTACCCAAAGTTTAAATTTCAAATGACAGCGATAACTGGGGCCTCTTTTAAAGAATGGGCTGAAGAGCAGTTCTATTTTCTTGGCGGAATAGTTCTATTAATTAAAGACTGCTTTCGAGAGGGTTTTCATCGGCCTTTTTACTGGGGACTACTTGCAGATCAAATTTATTTGGTCGGAGTTCGCTCGTTACCGCTAGTTCTTATTACAGCAGCTTCAACCGGAATGGTAATGGCACTGCAGTACGGGCTTGGTTTAGAAAAGTTTGGTGGCAAGCCCTACGTACCACGATTAGTAGCTTCAACGATTTTACGCGAAATGGGCCCAGTTTTTACTAGCTTAATGTTAGCTGCACGAGTGGGTGCCGGTATCGCAAGTGAAATAGGTTCCATGATGGTGACTCAACAGATTGATGCTATCAGAGCCTTAGGCACATCACCCATTAAGCGCATAGTAATTCCACGAATATTAGCATGTCTTATTGTCTTACCAATTTTGGTTTCATTTGCAAATGTGGTAGGAAATCTGGGTGGTTTGCTTATCGGAACCTACGAACTTAGTATCGATACGCAATTTTACTTTCAGCGAGTCATTGAAACCTCGAACATTATGGACTACCTTGCTGGCTTTGGAAAATCTTTTTTCTTCGCCTTATTTATCGCTGTACCGTCTTGCTACTTCGGACTGCAAGTAAAAAATGGTACGCAAGAAGTTGGTATTGCAACTCGTAAAGCCGTGGTCGCCTCATCGCTACTAATTTTGGTCGGCGACTTTTTCCTTTCAAAACTATTCTGGATAATTGAAAAATGGCTGTAATCGAAGTTAAACATTTTAGAAAAAAGTTTGGATCGAAAATAATCCACGACGATGTGTCATTCTATGTCAAAAAAGGAGAATGCCTTGGCCTTGTGGGTGGCTCGGGAACCGGAAAATCGGTTTTACTACGAAGCCTTATCGGTTTAGAAAAGTCTGATGCCGGTTCAATCCAAATTGATGATGTCGAAGTTGTGGGTTTTTCTGAAATCCAATGGTTAGAAATTAGAAAAAAAGTAGGCTACGCTTTTCAAGGTGGTGCTTTATTTGATTCGATGACGGTGTTTGAAAATTTAGCCTACCCGTTACTTGAACATACAGAACTTACAAAACAAAAAATTTCAGAAAAAATATTGGCTCAGTTGGGTGAATTTGGTCTTCACGATTGTGAAAATTTATTTCCCGGAGAACTTTCAGGCGGTATGCAGAAACGCGTTGGCCTTGCCAGGGCCATGATGCTAGAGCCTGAAATAATTCTTTACGACGAGCCGACGGCAGGATTAGATCCGTACAATACCCGAAAGATCCAAGAGCTAATTTTGCGCCTAAAGGCAAAAGGAGTAACTTCGATCTTGGTAACTCACGATATGCCGACTGCTTTTGCGGTCTGTGATAAGTTTGCATTTTTAAAAGATAAGAAGATTATTGAACAAGGAACTATCGCGCAATTAAAAGATACTCCGAACAGCATGATAAATCAGTTTATTGAAGGACAAATTATATGACACAAATAAAGGTCGGCATTTTCTTAGCCATAGGTTTGTTCGTTTTACTTGGATCAATATTCACCCTTGGTTCAAACAAATCCTATTTTCAGGAAATTTTTCAGATCAAGGCCTATTTTGATTCTGTCCAAGGCCTGAACAAAGGCAGCCTGGTTTCGTTATCTGGAGTAAAGGTCGGTAACGTAGATAAAATCAGTTTTGATGCTGAACGAAATTCAGTGCAAGTATCCGTTCGCATTGATGCTATTTACAAAGATAAAATTCGTAAAGACAGTCGGATCGAACTTCGCACGCAAGGGGCATTGGGCGACAAGTTTCTTTTCATCACGCCAGGTACTAATATCAATGAATTCTTAAAACATGACGACGAGATTGCCGCAGATTTTGGTAATGATATTTTATCAGTTTTAAGTAAGCGCGGGAATGAAAGCGAAAAACTGTTCGATGCAATTAGCGATTTTCAAAAATTACTGCAATCAGTGACTTCACAAAATAAAATCCCATCACTTATTGCAAAACTAGATTCAACCGCAGGAAATTTGTCTGAAGTATCACAACGATTAAATGGAACCTTAAAATCTGGTAGCCTAGATCGTTCGGTAACAAAATTAGAACGCGTCATAGACAAAATTGACCGCGGCGATGGCACACTGGGCGCGCTGATCAACGACAGATCAATACACGAGCGCATAAAAACTATACTGGGTGCCGGTCAAAAAAATCAGCAGATGAAACAAATTCTGAAATCGTCCGTTGAAGATTAGTTACGATTTTCTAAGCGATGTCCGCCTTTGCTTCTTCCAAGACAGTGACTTGAGCGAAACATTTAGAAACTGATCTCTTATAAGGTCCTAGGTGGCTCATACCGCCTCAATAAAATAAGTCTATTCAATAAGTTATGTGGCTCGTTGGTTGACTTCTGA
>JAYTMU010000052.1:0-3156 GCA_043728195.1 Bdellovibrionales bacterium | reverse complement strand
AACGTCGATAAGATCAGCGTTGGTGGTAAACCCTTACGTAGTAAAAATCAAAACTTGTACATCATGTTTAACAAGCCCAAAAACGTAATCACTTCAATGAATGATCCGTTAGAGCGTGTCACTGTGGCCGATTACATGCACGATGTTCCCGGCCGTGTTTATCCAATTGGACGCTTAGATTGGGACAGCGAAGGACTTATTCTTTTAACTAACGATGGCGACTTCGCACAAAAGGTTATGCACCCCAAAGAAGAAGTTACTAAAACGTATCATGTAAAATTAAACGGACAGCCACAAATTTATCAAATTAAAAAATTATTAACTGGTGTTCCAATTCCGGGTGCAGGAAAAGTAAAAGCTAAACTAGTTGAGAAGTTAAAGGCTGTTAAAGAAAAAAATAAGAAAACATCTGACAAAAATGATTGGTATAAAATCATTATCACCGAAGGTAAAAACCACCAAGTTCGTGAGATGTTCAAAAAAATTGGCTTTGACGTGATAAAACTGCAACGTGTTGCGATCGGCAAGCTGCGCATTGGTTCGCTTGAGCGTGGCTCATTTGTGTATTTAAATGATGCTGCAATTGAGCGTGTATTTATGCAAGATCTTCCAACTGATAACGGTGTGCGAGAGCATCGACCTAAGTCGACAAAAAAGATCGCGCCCGTAACAAAAAAGAAATTTAATAAAGGTTTACGCGTCAGCGACAGCAAAGAGGCCTAGTTCCTAACGACTGGCCTTTTGCGATTTAGCTAGATTACCGATTTAATGGGTATGAAGACGATAAATCTAATTTTCTTTATCCTGTTTTTAGCAACTTTAACAGCTCAAGCCGAAGAGCTAACCGTTGTTGATGTCTCGCGAAATATCCCCTTATCTGACGAAGAGCCCGTTTACCGCGACTACATTATTGGGTTAGGCGATGTTGGAACCCTGAAAAAAAATTTAGTGGTATTAGTGAAACGAAATCTAAATATGAAGTCTGCAGATCAAAAAGACGTTGGCACTGTCGATACCGCAGTGGCGCAGATAAAAATTATTCACGTTGATAAAAAAGTCGCGGTTGCTCGCGAATACAAACTGATTCCACGCGATAGTGAAATTATGCTTGAAAATTTAGGTGTAATGACCGGCGACCGTATTGATCTGGCCGGGGCGTTTGTAGATAACAAAACTACTAAACGCGAGCCGTCCGCTACAGTGATTGAAAAACCTGCTTCCAAAGACGTCATTTCCCCTATGCCTCCGATGCTAATGCAACCAGAAATTTAATGCTTAAGCCCTAATTTTCTGGCATCTTGCCTGCATGAGCTCAACCTATTTTCGCGTCCGACTGTCCCAAGTGCCACGAATACAAGAACACGAGATTACGCTTTTTTGTTTCGCGCACAAGGCTATGGGAATAAGTGAAGTACTTAATTTTTCCCAACCTGACTTAACCTACGATCCATCTTTAATTCCGCAGCGCTTTCTTGAACTTGATGTCTTCTTTGAACAAAAACCTGAAGCTAATTTTTTTACTAGCCTACAAAAGATGAACTCGCAGGTTCGAATGTTGGAAAATGAAGAAGAAAGTAAAGATTGGCTTGAGGAATGGAAAAAGGGCTTTGTTCCATTTAAATTGGTAGGGCCTGTTTGGGTCGTACCTTCCTGGTTAGAAAAACCCGCAGAAGTTGCAACAGAAATAAAGATTGATCCGGGCATGGCGTTTGGCACCGGCACCCATGCAACAACTAAAATGGCGTCTTACTTTATTCACAAACTAGCTTTAGACAATCCTGAGGGCGTAAAAACGTGGTCCTTACTGGATGTGGGTACGGGCACTGCCATATTGGCAGTGCTAGCAGAAAAAATGAATTACAGTTACATCACCGGTGTGGAAATAGATATCGAAGCCAGGCGGAAGGCCCGTGAAAATTGCGAACTAAATAAAACTCAGAGTATTGAAATCACTGAACTGCAATTGGATGAAATAAAAGAACAGTATGACGTTGTTGTCGCAAATATTATTGATGGCGTTCTGATTCGCCTGCAGAAAGATTTGCTTCGCGTGCTGAAACCTAATGGTCATTTATTCCTGACAGGAATTCTACAAGAACGTGACAATCACTTTTTTGACAAGATGATTGAGAATAATCCATTACGAGTCATCAAGCGGATTGAAAAAGATGAGTGGGTTGGCTACTGGGTACAAAAAGTTTAGGGGCAGCATGCGGCGCTACTGGATTGAAAAATCTCAAATATTCAACATTGAAGTCGTTTTTAAAAATGAACAGTTTCACCATATCTTCGATGTGTGCAGGCAAGAGGTCGGTCATCACTTTGAAGTGATCACCGAGGATTCCAAAGCTTACTTAGTTGAAGTCACAAACATTGAAAAAAAACAAGCCACCGCAAAAATTATTGAAACCCGGGAAATCGCTAAATTAAATCGGCCCCACATTCACCTAGCTCTTGCGATATCGCGCTTTTCAGTGATGGATTCAATTATCGAACGAGCCGTCGAAATGGGCGTAAGCTCTATAACTCCGTTTTGTTCTGAATTCAGCTTTATACGTAAGGCAAGTAACTTGCCTGCCGGAAAGCTAGAGCGGTGGCAAAAAATTGTGATCTCTGCAACGCAGCAGTGTGGTCGCGGAGAACTTATGCAAATAAATTCTGTGATGGATTGGAATTCATTCGAACGTGAAATTAACCCAAGTCCTCAAAAGTGGTGTCTATTTGCATACGAAGGCGAAGGTATATCCGCAGTCAGACCGTACCTTCAAAGTAAACTTGAAGCAGTTACGAATAAACCACAGGACATCTGGCTGATTGTGGGTGCTGAAGGCGGCTTTTCCTTAGCTGAGGTGCAAAAGCTTAGGACCCTGGGCCTTGATCCAGTGACTTTAGGACAGCAGATTTTGCGCGTCGAAACGGCTTGCCTGACTTTGGTCTCCGTCCTAAAGTATGAGTTCGATCTGCTAAGCTAACGAGAGGCGTACAATGATTGGTACAAATAGCGACAAAAATGACCCCTTCGAAGAATTTGAATTTCGTCCTATCAATGAAGGCCTAGGCTTTCACCATAAAGCAAAAACTGCAGCACCAGCGACACCAGTAAGCCCGTCCGCGACTGCAGTTAATCCTGTATCAAAATCAACTTCGCCGTTTCAA
>JAYTMU010000051.1:0-8410 GCA_043728195.1 Bdellovibrionales bacterium | reverse complement strand
TTTTTAAAGCCCTCTAGTTTTCCTTGAATTCCAGTGTAGCGTTTTTTCAAATCATTAAGAACGCTAACACCGTCACCATACTGGCATAAATTTAAATATCCTACCGTGCGCACGATGTATGTGTCTGGTGCATACGCTTTACGAAAGTAATCGGAATGCATTGAAAACATATTTCCGGCAGCGCCTTCGTAGTCGCCAGCTAGGATTTGCGTCCATGACTGCTCGATCATACCTTGAATCCAAGCGGGGCTTGATTTATCAATCTTTAAATATGTTTTATACGACGACTTGTATTCGCCTTTTTGAAAATACAAGCGGGCTAACGTTAATGCTGAAAGATTGCGAACTTGGTTTTTCTTTTCGCCTTCAATGATTGACCAGGATTGTTCTAAGTCACTGATCGCAGCATCTAACTGACCACGACGATAGTTAAAAACAGCTTTAAGCAAAGAGGCCTCAGGGAAAAGCGGGGACTTCTCAGAAATAAAAACCAATGAGTTTTCAACTTCACCAAGATCACCTTTATTAACGAAGTGCTTAGCGCGCTTCATCATGTAGGCTTCGTTTGTGGTCACTTCGATATCGAAAGACTGAACAAGCGGATCTATCAGGCCCATATCAGAGTTTTCCATCGCACTGATATTTTTAGCTAAGTTCTCAGTCGCTAATTTTTTAAGTGCTAGGTCTTTTGTCTCTTGAGTGACTTGAATCATTTTCTGGCGAAATTCTGAAAACAAACCCAATTCAAATGCAGTTTGTGCATAGTGAAATAAAGCTTGCGAACGGTACTCTTTCACCGACATCAATTCAACAAATAAACTCATCGCAAGATCATACTTCTTTTGGTATTGTAGAAATATCAATGCTTGTAACATCTTGTATTCATCAGGTTTAATTTCAACTAGGTTTTGTAAAGCGGGCTCAGAATTTTCGACGACGGGATCGGTAACTGCATCTAAGGGCTTTACAGCAGATACTTTTTCAAAACCATTTTCGCCGGCTATCTTTTTAGCGGATGTCACCAGACTTACCGTAAATTGCGGAAGTGCTACAACAGCTGGTGAAGCCATTTTACCAACAGGTGTTGGTACGAATTCGCGCTTATCAGAAACACGTAAATCGCCGCTGTTCGCTTCGATTTCTTTTTCTTCACCAATGTCTAATTTAGGTACGTTTTTGACTTTTATCATGTCGTTACCGCTTTTTTGCACCATCTCATATACCGGAACGCCTGATTGACGATACTTAACATCTGAGGTTGGTTTTCGACCAGCGGATTTTACTTTTAGGGCGCTTTCGGCTAAGACCGTTTCTGGAATAGCCATAACGAAGACAAGTGTCAGTAGAGCGACTTTTATAGTTTTATTTCGATTAATTTTCATTTCTTTTCATATTTACTTCACCCTTACTTTGTGAAAACAGTTAGACCTACAGAAATCGTTGTATCATTTGCACTTTTGCTTGATTCAGTACGGCTAGATTCTGGTGCTCCAATACCAATTTGATATTGCTTCAGTTTTTGACTGTAAAAAGAATTCTTAATATCTAAGCGGAAGGCGAAATGTTGATTAAGAAACATTTGCTGCATAACTCCAATTTCGAAATGTGGAGCAGAAGCCATCGTATTGCTTGGTTTGAACGTTCCAGTTCCATCATCGCTTACTATCTGTTGTTCGTAATCCGTCACTCCCGCACCGAGTGTAAATCCCATGTCAAAGTATAAAATTGCCTTATTCATGAAAGCCATTTTTGCGTAAAAAGGAGTGTAGGTCATCGATAATGTCTTTGATGACTTTATAAGGTTGAAATTAGGCGATACGCCAGCAGCTGCAGGAATTTTTCGGTACTCAGAGACCGTATCGTTCTGCCCCGAGTTGTAATTGTAGTAACTGAGTTCAATCCCGAAATCTTCAGTCAAATAGTATCCGGCCAGAACTCCAACCGATTTCGCTTTAGCAAAAGGATCATTCATTAGAGTTCCATACTCCAAAGAGCCATAAAACTTTCCAGTTTTAGAAAAAGTTCTGTTTTGAATTACGTTGTAATCGTCATCTTTCGACGACCAGTATTTATCTTCTAATTTTTTTAAATCCATCTTATCTGAACCTTTAGTCGCTGTAGGTTCAGCTGGTTTTTTATCCTGTGCTAGTGCTGGTGTTGCAAGTGCAAGTACCAGCAGAGCTGATGTTAATTTTAAACCGTATGCATTCATTGTCGGTGTCCTCTCGTGCCATTATACCGGCAGGGTGATCATTCTTAATTCGTACTTTTAAATAAAAACGGGTAGGTGACTAGAACCTTAGTGCCACCGCGTGGTTCCGGAAATTTCCAGCGCGCCACTTTGCTAAGGATGCAACCTTCAACCGGAGCACTTTTTAGCGTTGTATCGTTAATAGATTGAGTTTCAACCTGGCCATTGCCACTGATTGTAAACTTCACGGCTACTTTTCCATATAATTCTGGGTTCGCTGAAAGCTGTCGCTCGTAGCAATATAAAATTTGACCTAACTGAGTTTTAATATATTGCGCTATAATTTCACGGTCTAGACCGCCAACCACTTCAGATTCTTCTTCGATAAGTCCAACGCCGCCAGATCCTGTTTTACCTTGTCCTAAACCACCGCCAAGGCCCTTTGTTCCATTACCACCACCAACACCGGCAGTTGATACTCCAGAACCTTTTCCTGCAGATTCACCATTCCAGTTACGGCCTGATGACTCCACTTTTCCAACTGCGGCTAAGGCTCTACCTGAGGCCGCATCGCCAGCTTTAACACCAGCAGTTGTTACCAAGACATTTGTCGTGCGGGCATCTGTTGCAGAAACTTTTCCAAGTAATTGGCTGATGCGAACACCAATTGATCCTTTAAGCATAGCAGAAACTTTTCCACCACCAGCTGAACCGCCAACTTCTTTGGTTTTCTGAGCCGGAGCACTTTGTGCAACCACAGCTTTCTGCGGTATTTCTTGCGGCGGCGTCTTTTTCTTTTTCTCTGTTTTAAAAACAACATTCATTGCTGTTGTTGGTAGGGCCTTTTCAGTAATGACGATTTCCTTTTTTGGGGCCAAAAAAGCCATGAATAGTAACATCATGCAGCCGGCCAAAGCAGCCGAAACTGTTTTTTTCTCTTTATTAGTTAAAGAGGCATTTTTAGATTCTGATAAATGCTCGACCGAATTAACTTTTACAATTTTTGATTTAATTTCAAAACCATAATTGTGTTTTGAAATCCAATCCATTGTAGCGGGTATTTTAAATAAATTTGGTTTACCGTGGATCGGGTAGTTAAAGCCAGCGTCCTTATCAACAATTCGAGTTTCTAAAATTCGGTTGTTGCAACTGACAACATAAACCTGTTTTTCGATTGCTCCTACGGTGTTTAAGTTTGTGAAGTCTGCGTAAAGATGCTCAGTAGTCTCTTGCACTGTAAAGGCAAAAGTAGAATTTTTTAATTGAACAGATAAACCGGACTCGATTTTTAAATCCGGAGTTTTATTTTTTACATCAAAAGATATGAAGTGCCAGCCATCTTCACGGTGTTCAAAAACACCTTCGAAGTTTTCGGCAGCGGTGTCTATCGAGACAATTCCAGCTTTTCGTGAAGAGCCAAAGGTTTTCATTCCCGATTTAGAATCGATTTTAAAAGCCTTGCTGGTTCCAGAGTTTAAAGTCTGTTTAAATTTTAGTACTGACATACGTCCTGCTCTTTCCCATTAATTAATCAATGTACAACGAAGTCTCACGAATCTTACCATCCATATCCTTTTGCACATCATGTAAAGGCATAAACTTAAGGCCTTTTTTCTGCACCAGATACGCACCGTCAGGGTTACGAATTGTACCCTTCAGATTCATTTCCGAAAAATTCACTTCCTGAACTTTTCGAACTTCAGTTTTTTTGGCGTGAGCAGGGGTAACTAAGAACACTAAGGTCATCGCTGCTAACGTCGTCTGTATCTGCGCTTTCATTTTTTTTCCTTACAGTTTTGCAGTCCATATTAATTCCCACCGACGTTCGACGTTATTTGACTGTTTTTACTTGTTTTTAAAAATTCAATTTTTCGCTTTAACCATTCCTTTTGGCTTGTGTTCGAAGACTTCGCTAAAGCTTTCTGGTAACTAACCATAGCGTTATCTGGATTCATCACAAACGTTTCATAAACACGAGCCTGCTGTATTAACATATCGACAGAATCAGGGCGCGAGTTAAGAAACTTAGTTGATAATTTCAAAGCTTCCTCTGCTTCGCCTTTCTGGGCCGTCGCTTCAACGTAAAGTTCAACTAGACTATAAGTATAAAGTGCCTCTGGGGATAATCGAGAAAATTCCTCAGTTGCTGTGATAAAGTCTCGATCAGAGAACGACTTCAGACCACTCATAACAGCTAATTCCGGAGACGATTTCTTCATGTCTAAAACTTTTTCGAAATACGGTAAAGCGCTGTTAATTCCTTCAACAGAATACAAAACTTTACCTTTTTGATAATTAATCATCGAATTTTCGGGTTCTAAAGCGTAGGCTTTCTCAATAAGCCATAATGCTTTCTCATGTTCCATTTGTTTGTCTGCTATAACGCTTAAGTAGTACAGACCTACAGCACGGTTTTCCTTTGTGCTAGATAATTTAAATGCTAAAACTTCAGCTTCTGAATATTTCTTAGCGTTTAAACAGCCACCTAAAATTGGCGCAGTCGGCGCTACATTAACATCACATTTTTTCTCGGTAGCGGGTAGGCGAACGAAGCCATTGGCATCGATAGCAAATTTTGTCGGAATAAAGTGCGATAGCTTTTGTGCTGCTGGGAACTGCACGCGGGGTTCAACGGTTTTTTCAGCGTTGAATTCGGCCCAGTTTATAGTTTCTGATTCGGTGGCAGACAAAGAAGATATCTTACGTAAGCGGCCTAAGTTTTCGGCCTTTTTCGTTAAAAACGGATCTGTCAGTTTAACCAGTTCACTACGAAGGTTCTTCTGTTCATCCACAGTCAACGATCCAGGAATAGGCATGTTGCTAATTGCTTCAATGTAGTGAGCATACAAGCGATCAATTCCCTGCAGTGCACGGGCTTGTAGGCGATCAGACTTAGACATTTTTATAGTTGTTGAAAAAGCCGTGTGCGCCTTATCAAAGCGGTCGGTCTTCATTGAAAGGACCATTGCAAATTTATTTTCTCGGGCTTTCACACTTTGCGCGACAAATTCACGCTCAAGTACTTCAGCATGGATCAAACGGGCCTCAGCGCGAATGTCAGCATCAACTGGACGTAAATTTATCTTTAGTGCCAGATTAAATGCTTCGCTAAACTTTTTGTTTTCCATCAATGAATTGGCTTTTGAAATTAAAAGTTTAGTAGCGAAGGGCTCGATGTTTTCTTTTAAGATCTGATTTTCCAAAGATTCTAATTCAGCAGACTGGGCGCCCTCTTTAAATGTTTTTACCATTTTAGATAAAAGCTCTGTTTTTTTAGCTTTATCAGCTGTACCGAATAAGCCCTTGTAACAACCGCGTGCTTCTGGAAGAAGCGCACTGATGCGAAGTAAGTCACATGACATTTCTAAATGCTTCATCGTGTTCTTAGCATCCAAACGAGCTAACTCACGAACAGACTGAATACCTTTTTTTATTTGTCCCGCTTCGATGAAAGCTTTTGTTGCTTCCTTCATTGAATCTAATTTTTTTGGATCATTGGGATACTGTTTGATGTAATCTAAACTCATGTCGGCTCCCCAAACGTCGTAACCGTTTGAGTACGCTAATGAAATGGATTGCCAAAAAGCATCCTGTGCTAATTTCGAATTCGGGTGCTGTGTCGCAAATGATCGTAGTTGTTCAATGCGTTTTTCAACTGGCAGATCAGCTGCTTCGGCTTGAATTTGCACGTAGTGAGCTTCTTCTAATATTTTTAGTAGCGTTTGCTTCCGGGCAGGCGCATCAGTTCCTTTAAGTACAGCCTTAGCAAAACTTTGAATCGCTTTGTAATCTTTATTGATGTTATGAATGTCTAAAATCAAATCTTCAGCTTTGACTTTAATTTCAGGATATTTTGTTTTTGTAGTTAGAGGCATAAAAAACTTAACAGCCGTCACATAATCCAATTGCTTGTAAGCAATAAAACCAAGTTTGTATTGCAATGATGTTCCGTGTTCGCCATTTGGATATTCTTTTAGGTAACGTTCAGCCATTGCGCGCTGACGCTCAGTTAATAAAGTGTCTTCTTTTTTATCTAAAGATTTTTCTATAGAAAACAGGGCGCCATACAAGGCGTCATGACCCAAAGTCTTATCGATGTTCTTGTGGTTAGAAACATCTTCGTAATTTTGGCTAGCTAGGTCAAACTTGTCCTGCTGAAACAAAAGTTCGGCGTAGGCATAGCGTGATCTTGAATCAGGCTTTGCTGGGTCATCGTTTGTTAACAAAATTTCAAAAGCTTGTTCTGTTAGCTTAGAAAATTCCGTGTTTTTCTTATTCTTAAGCCAAATATCCCACCATTTTTTTGAAATATCCAGACTGGCTTTTCTAAAAACTTCATTGCAATCAGTTGCCGCTTGTAACTGACACGCTTCAGACATTTTCTTTAAGTAGCTAATAACCATGTCACGTTGCTTAAGCGTTTCGTTCGTATCAATAAGCTTTGCGAAAAACTTAGGTGCGTACGGACTTTCAGGATGCTTTTCAATAAATTCTTTTACAAATAAACTGATTTCTTTATACCGTGAATGGGATTCGTAGATCTGCGATAGACCCATCATAGAATCACCAAGTTCTTCTGTTGTCGTTATCTTTTCGAAGAAAGCATAAAGCTGCTCGGGCGGCATGGTTTCACCGACGAACAACGTCACATCACGTAATGCCTCTTTACGTAAGTTATACTTCTTTGGATCGTTAGAATCAGCAGGGTTTTGCTTGATGACGGCTAGCAGTTGCTTCACGCCTTCATCGGTGCGCTTTAAATTGTAAAAGCACCATGCTGATTTGTAAACCCCATAAGGATAAGCTTTTGATTTGGGATACTTTTCGATTGCCTGAAATTTTTCAAGGGCCGTCGTAAAGTTTTGTTGATAATAGTAAATTTCGCCAACTTCTAACAGCGCGTCCGGTATAAGAGATGAACGGGGCGTTTCAGCAATAAGGCGATTGTAAAGTTCTTTTGCGCGCTCGCTTTGCTTTGTTTGCAAGTGTGCAAGGGCGCTATTAAAAAAAACGGCGTCCATTTCTTTGTATTTTGGAAATTGTTTTTCTAAACGGTTGTAGACAACGATAGCATTTTTTAATGCGTCGATGGCGTTCTTTTGGGGAGCTACTGCTTTATCTGTTTTTAGTAATTTATCATTCAAATCGAAAAAACGACCTGACTTAGCACGACGCATGTAAAGTTCTGCAAGGCGAAAAAGTAAGTCGGCCTCATCTGGCGCGCCTTTTTTCTTAACAATTATTCGTTGTAAGGATTCAATAGCTTTGTTTTCAGCTTTAGTAATTAATAGTTCAGATTGAAAAGCTTTTTCGGTATTTTTATCTTCATTAGCAGAATCAAGTCGTACTTCTGGAAGAAGTCCTTTTCCTTTTTTTTGCGCTGCAAAAGCGGGTAGTGTCATTAAACCGGTTAATAGTAGTGTAATCCACGCTTTTGTTTTCATTTTAATTTCCTGCTGCTGTAGTAACTAGTTTCAGATTAGGAAAGCCAGCCATTGAAGCTGTGTACATCACTTTACGCAATGTCGCGTACGGGGTGTCACGGTCAGCTTGAAATAGTACTTTTCCAGTCTTAGCTAGTTTTTCATTAGTTTTGTTAAATTTTTGAAGCTCGTCGAATAACGGTTTAATGAAATTAGAATCGTTCGGATCAATTGCGGCTGCAGAAATGGAATTGTTCTGTACGTCAGCTACTTTTAACTGATCAAATTTCAATTCTGTCGGAGAAATAGATATGCGGGCTCCATCGATTGGATTTTTTTCAGTCGTTGAACTTGGTAAGCGCACGCCTTGAATGGGATCAATCGTAATTTCGCCAGCGGCAAATGATTGCAGCAAAAACACCAACAAGATTGTAAACATATCCGTCATTGAAGTGATGTTAAGTCCAAAACTTTGATTCTTTTTAATTTCGGGTATAAATCGTCTGCGTGCCATAGGCTATCCATCCATCGTGTTGCCAAAGACAATTTCAGGAAACATATACAACGTCGTTGTATCAAGTCCTGTTTTCACGTCTTTGACCGGAAATTTTATGTTGTTGCTTCTTGATTTGCGCGCTTCATCCATAACCTGCACAACGTTTTTGTAAGGAACGTCCTGATCAGGACTCATTTCAATCTTAAAAACCTCTGGATGAGCTTTCTTTATGTCTTGAAATTTTGCATGCAACTTCGGCAGATCTAACTGCTTATCACCAGTTAAGGCGATCAGTTCGAC
>JAYTMU010000050.1:0-19963 GCA_043728195.1 Bdellovibrionales bacterium | reverse complement strand
GAAACCATCAGCAAAGTATAACACCAAGACGGCGCTACCCGTCGAATCGATGATGTTTAAAAATAAATTTTAATTTGCAATAGCCTGCGGTTCGCAACCAGTGACCAACGGTACTTGCGGATTACTAGGTTCGTCAGTAGCAGTCTCGCCCGGGGTGGGTAAGGTCTCATTTAATATCGGGGCTGGCTTCGCGGGTTTTTGATTAGTAGAATCACCAATAAAATTAAATATCTTTCCAAGATCAATTCGCGTGGCTTTCACATCCCACTTTTCCGGATTATTAATGAAATTAAAAAATTTCAGTTTTTCAGCCAATGTTTTAGGCGGGCGTCCGAACTTAAGCAAGTATATGAAAACTCCGGGAAGTTGCTTTTCAGTTAAAGCAAATTTCTGAGTTAAATCCTTTATAAGATCACGAAAAATTGGGAAAGCCTTCAATGCTTCGCATTTTTCTAAGATGTTGTCCTTATTAACGTCATGTCGAGAGTAAACCATTTCAACGTATTGAACGACGTGCGGAAAAAGATCGATATCCACAAAAAGGACGACCTTTTTTTCATTAGGCACATGGCCCACAGCTTTCAATAAGCTGAGATAATAATCTTTGTTCTCGGCTTCGGGAAATTGACTTCGCATATTTAGGAATTGTGGCAAATCAAGGTACGAGTCATTTTCGGTATATAAAACATTTAATAGGCACTCTTCCCAAACGGCAGTTTCCGAATTTACTGGCGCTGACTGTGGCGGTAAGCACGTTTTTACAATTTTTTGCCGAAGCAGGTCGGCCCGAGCCATGCCCGACATAATATGAATTATCAACTGGTGAAATTCGCCAAAGTTTGCATAGGCATCCCCATTTGATGTTCCTAGGAAAAGATTAGCTTCCATAAATCGCGATGCAGGGAAGCCTGTGTTTGAAGGTAGTATCAATGCGGTGTCAACGGCAATGCCGCGAAGCTGCTTAAATGCCGTCTGAACTTCGGGTTCGGTCACGCCGGTCAATGAAAGAGCGCGACCGATATCACCGGCATATGCACGGATAAACAAGCGGCTAACCGCCCTTGATACATTGGACTTAAATAAATCTTCAAACGAATACAAGCCCACGTCAGCAGTTAATATTTTTAAAAATCCTTTTGAATTAAAATTAAGGGCTGTTCCGTTGGATACAAGTCCAAGCAATTCGTTTAACCCCGTTTGGGATTCCAAATCATTGGCGCCAGATAACTTTATCTTCAGTTCAGCTATAAGTTTGACGCGGCTTAAAGGCTTCGTGGTCTCTGCAATTTGCGTCAGATATTTTTGCACCTTCAAGAAAATATTTACTTCCTGACGAAGCTGCTGCAAAGCCGTTGCATTAAATCCCGGTAACGAACCCGTGGCGATACGATCCTCTGGCTTGTTAAGTAGGTTTTGCCATAACCCCGCAAATAAGCTGTCTAAGTTTTGCTTTTGAATTTTTGACGTTAAAATTTTCTCTGTTTGCAGAACTAGCATAAATTGCGTCAGTTCATCGGTCGTAAACATCTTTGACTGTTTTAATTTTAAATTTAGTCCAAAAGTGGTGATTGCTTTTTCGAACAATCGGCTAAAGTGCACGTAAAGGTCTGACTGCTCGCGACTATGTGGACTGGAAAATATGTCATATTCGATGTAGTGCAGATAGAATCTAGCTCCTACTTGTAAAAGTAGCGAAATATTTTTCGCACTTAAATTATTGTCTTGCTCACCCGTTAGAACAGTTTTGGCTGAAAGAGCTACAGTAAACAAAGATTCAAAGTTTTCAGGTAAAACTAACACGTCCTTGAAAATTCCTTTGGATAACTCGTGGATTAATATTTTTAAATAGTAAATATTGTAGGGTTGCTCAACCATTCGCGACAACACTTCGACTGCCTCTAGCGTTTGACGTTCTATTGTTTCGAATTCCGTAGGGGGTGTCGTAAGCGCAACTCCAGATTTTGCCTGATTAGTTTGCAAGTACTTGTAGGTTTTAACTAAAACTGAAATTTGCTCAAATAAAACAGGAATTCGAATGCGTAATTTTGTGAAATCACCTTTTGACCAACCAATTCGGCCCGAAGGGCTGTCGCCCAATAACATGACCTTTAAGCGACCGATGCTTTCAATAAGTGGCAAAGAGAGCATAAGCTCTGGATAAACTTTATCAAGCGACTGAGAAATTTCGTAAAGTTCAAAATTTGTCAGCGTTTGACTTTCTTTTGCATCAAGTAATTCTTCAACTAAACCAGACAAATCGACTGCAATTTTTTCGTAAACATCCCACTTTACATCAGCGTCAACATTACCAATGTCTTTTAAAAAATAGTTATAGCGAAGAATTTGAAAAAGGCCTTCGTGCAAAGTTGATCCAAGTCGAAGCCATTCAGACTTTGCCAACGTAAAATCGCCACCGATTAAAACCACCTTAAACTTTTTTAGAAACGGTCGCGCCTTTTCGATAGCTGTTAGCGCTGAATTGTTACTTTTGCTAAAAAGTAACAATTCCTTTGCAAAGTTAAGCAGATGATCCACTTGGTATGCTTTGCCAGTCTTTGCGAATGCAGCTGCAATCTTCCCGATAAGCAGTTGTAAATCTTTTTTTGCAGTTAAAAAGCGCTTTTCTTTTTCACTTTCGTCTAGCGGTTGCTGTGCGCGGTCCCACTTAAGAACTACGATCTTCATCGACTTGTTCAGACGGACAATGTCGGGTTTTATGTCTTTGATTATTTCTATGATGCTATCAATTTCGGTTTTCAAGATAAGTTGGTCGTTTCCACCTACCAAAGCCACTTTAAGATTCATGAACTGTTTTTGGAAAGACGCCGAAAATGTAGTGCTGTCTTTGATAAAGTTTTTTTCGATAAAAATAGCAATTTCGGCCGAGGTGTAGGCATCTTTATTTTCGCCACGAATATTTTCTTTAAACGAATTAAATACGTTCTGTAAACAATCTACGGCAGTAGAAACTTGATTGTCTGTCGCATCGCCAGCAACGAATAACTTCAAATCGTCAATTGTTTGATCTAGGCATGCCGTACTTTGCACTACAGCTGTTTCTTTGGTCTGACTTTCTTCACCAACCTTTAAGCCGCAGCCTGATAATGTCACGAGTGAAACTGCCGTAGCACATATTCCGATGCATTTTATTATCGATTTAGAAAACATATTCTAATCCCCCGTAAACCCGGTCATTGGCTTGCTGATCCTGTAGAAAATTGTCCTGGGTGCTGTTTTTTTCGACGCCTAACACATCAAAACCGACGTTTAAATTTAGTTTTGCTAGCGTTTGGTAACTGGCCATTCCTGAAAGTAAGGTTCCCCTGACCGCGTCGTCGTACGTCCATTTAATTTGCGTTGTAACCGGCCGTTGACTGACGACAAATAGATCTGATTTCAATGCCACAGTAAATGGACGCTTAAAGCGCACCCGGTGCGATGAAAAGGTGAATAAACTGTCTCGACCATCAGACAATAAATCTTTCACTTCGCCGCCGCTAACTTCTGAGTAAGAAATCTCGGCGCTGATTTTACGTGTAAAAAAATCGGACAAATCAGCCGAAGTCCAGGCTCCGTAAATTCGCAAAGGTGAAAGAAATTGTAACGTCTCATCTGTCGCAGCTGTTTGGTTAAATACCCGGTCCTCTAAATAGCTAATTGTCGTTTTAAATCTGTTTGCATCTAAGTTAATGTCTACAGATTGGACCTGGCCGTAAGTAACGACTGGGGATAATTTAACTTGCCCGGTAAAGTTTGTCGTCGTGCCGTACGATTCTCGAGTTAATGGTATTTCATTAACTGGTTTTCGTGCGTAAGACACTTTAACCCACGGGCGCTCGCTTGAGTTTCCCCAAAATAGGGAAACCCCATCGCCAGAATTTCGAACGATTTCATCAATTTCATAATCACGGATGGCATAGATTATTTCGCGGTCGCTGTTACCAAACTTGAACCGAGAAGGTGGGCGCTGGGCCCAGCGATTAGAAGATCGAATCGCTCCGTTTTCTTCGTAAACTTGGGGGCCCTGGCTAGGAAAATAGTATGGGTAGTAACCAGAATAAATGCCAAATAGTCCACTTTGTGCTTGAACATGAATTCCGGTTAAGCCTTGCTGCCGAAAATTTATAAAATCGTTGGTGAAATTGCTGTTATACAGTCCTAAATTTTCATTACGATCGACAAAACTGAAGTTGTGAACTCGACGGCCTAAGATCACAAAACCTTTTGTGTCAGCTAAGGAATATCCAGCGTATAGTTCCGGGATAGCGAAATAGGAACTTTTTTCTAGTGAAAATGTACCGGCAACTCCGTGAGCTTTCAGGAGCAATGGGCCCTGTTTCTGAAATTCTGCTTCCGCTTCTGCTTGCTGTTGGAAATTGCTATCTGCCGGAGATTCAGAAAAGTATTGTACGCCACGGAGATGGAATTCTAAATTAAGCTTCTGGTCGATATTTGCGGAATCTTGTATAAATTGACTTTGATTTTCAACTGCGCCTGCATGACGAACTAGCGAGCAAACAAGGGCTACTATAAAGATACGATATAATTTTTGGTCGGACATCCCTAACATCAACAATGGGCTGGATTTTGAGTCAATAAATTGCCGAGAATTGCCGTTTTTGGTCAAAAATTTTGTAATAAATTCTGCACAAATAATTTAGTTTTCTTAAGCCCTGTGCTACAGTTTTTAAATTCGCCCATTCAAGGAGAGTCTATGAACCAAAAAAATCAGATTGAACAGTTGCTGCTTAAGATGTGGGCAGACTATGTTAGCATGAATCCACAAGCGTCACGAATTTACAATTTGCTTTCGCAAAATGGCGAAACAGTCACTAATGATCATATCGCACTTCGAACTTTTAACCATCCATCACTTGGTATTAAGTCTTTAGCTGCTCCGTTTGAAAAACTGGGTTATGTCGCCAGCGGTGAATATTTTTTCAAAGAAAAAAAACTCTATGCTAAACACTACGAACACGAAGACAAGTCGATCCCCAAAATTTTTATTTCAGAATTAGAAATGGAAAAGGTTTCGCCCTTTGTCCACGAGACTTTATTAAATTGTATTCAACAGATTTCCCCGTCTTCACTAGCTGACGACAATTTTAGTTTTAGCGGCCGGCAGTGGACCATAACCTATTCTACCTACTTGAAATTAGCCGCTGAAAGCGAGTATGCCTCTTGGGTGTATGCTTTTGGATTCCGACCAAATCACTTCACAGTAAGCATCAATAATTTGCGGGACTTTACTGAATTAGCAAAGTTAAACGACTACTTAAAAAGTAACGGAATAAAACTAAATGCATCGGGCGGTGAAATTAAGGGTACACCTGCAGAATTGCTAGAGCAAAGTTCGACGATGGCAGGTGAAATTCAGTGGCAGTTTTCCGACGGAATCTATCCAATTCCAGCTTGCTATTATGAATTTGCTAAACGATATCCGATGCCTTCAGGTCAATTGTATCAAGGGTTCATTGCAAAATCTGCGGATAAAATATTCGAAAGTACAAATCGCCAGTAGTCTTACGCCACTTTTTTAATAATATTGTTATAGGTTTCATGATCCGAAGTGATCTTCCACTGCGGATGAGCCTCAAGAAAAATTTGTGCGATCTGCGGGTCAAATTGTGTTCCTTTGCAGCGTTTTATTTCTGAGTAGATCACATCATCAGGCAAACCCTTACGGTAAACTCGATTTTCTGCCATAGCATCAAATGTATCAACAACAAGAATGATTCTAGAAATTAATGGAATAGCTTCGCCAGCTAATTTATCAGGGTAGCCTTCGCCGTCTATGCGTTCGTGGTGGCCACGAACTGCTGGTAAGATTTGTTTGAAAAATGGATGACTTGTTAAAGGTTTGATAATTTGCTCGCTTATAACACTGTGACTTTTCATGATATCAATTTCTTTTGGATC
Organism: Bdellovibrionales bacterium; assembly: GCA_043728195.1. Classification (GTDB taxonomy): domain Bacteria; phylum Bdellovibrionota; class Bdellovibrionia; order Bdellovibrionales; family Bdellovibrionaceae; genus Pseudobdellovibrio. The sequence continues at coordinate 14,044 of JAYTMU010000050.1, read as the reverse complement.
TAAACGCGAGGGCTTAAGTAAAATATCTTTATCAATGCCTATTTTTCCAATGTCATGAAGTAACCCAGAAAATTCTGCAACTTTTTGCTCAAACTCATTCAGCCCGGCTTCTTTTGCTAATTTACGACAGTACTCTCCAACGCGTAAACAGTGCTGATAGGTCGAAGGCTCTACACTATTTAATGACTGCAGTAATGCGCCTACCGATTCGTAAGCCCAATCTGGAATATCTCCCCAAGACATGAGTCCCCCTGACCTATAACTAAGATCGGATTTAAAAATCCTAGACTTGAGGTAACACTTACAAAATCTCATAATAAGACGATGAATATACGAAGTTTATTACTACCGCTGATCTTGCTGATAACTGTAACGATGGGCTTCACTAGCGCTGCCTTAGCGCAAAAAATAAAAGTAAAAAAAGTAAAGGGATTGACTGCCTTAATCGAGACCTCTGTTCCACTAGAAGAGGGTCAAACCTATGATCTGCAAACCGGATCAATTTCTGCAGATGTGAATTATTCGCAAGCTGGATTTAAATCCAGGAAGAATTCACTGACACTTGGAATTGATATTTCCGCCTTACGCGGTGACAACATTCAAGAAACTAAGTTTGCGGCTCAAGGACGTTTTGGTTGGAATTTTTCTACCTTAGAATTAGGTGCCGTCGGAGAGATCAGTTCAATCGATTTTGGAGCCGGATCGACAACAAGCTTTACCCTTGGCAGTTATGCTGATTACAATTTAGAAGCAAATCGAGATGGAAAAAAAATTGTATATGGACCTTTTGGGCTACTTGCTTTTGGTTCACGTCAGTTAACAGGTGGTGGCAGTACTGGTTTATTCACAGTTAACGCTGGTGGATTTTTATCATACTTTATTAGCCAGGGTTCTACAGCTTTACGAGTAGAAGCTTTTCTCGATCATCGTCAGATCAGTGCCTCTAATGGACAAACAGCCCTGACTGGTGTTGGCAGTCGCGGGCTGTTAGTATTCTACTTCTAAATTACCACTTTACGTCTTTAACGTCGTAACCCCATTTATCTAATGCACCTTTGTACATGCCTTTGATAAACTCTTGAGCTTGATCAGGTTTTAATCCCAAAGAAGCAGCTGAACGATTCGTCATTTCACGTGCGGCACTTGCATCACCTGTTGAAAAATCTTTGAATGCAGCTAAGGCTTCATTGAACTGAACTCCGAAAACTGTTTTAAAAGTTTTATCCATATCGCCAGAAGTTACTTTTCCACGCTCAGCACCCATAACGGCCCAAGAGTTTAAAGCAGAAGCTACAGCGATTGCCTTTGATGGCTTTAAACCGTATTGCTTAACTAACTTATCAGCACCAGCACGAATCAAGCGAACATTTGATTCACTTTTTAATGCTTTTGAATTTGTATCGGAAGCCTTGTTTGCATCTTTGTTATTAATAGCTTTACCGAAGTTAGGTGCCGTAGTGTTAGCACTGTAAAGAACTCCGTTTTGACCTAACCAATACGTTTTGCTGCTAACGTTTTCCCAAAATGCACCTGTTTGGCCAACACCAATAGTTGATCCGCTGATGTGACCAGCGAATTCACTTGGTTTTGCATTGTATTTGAAATTTCCTAAGTCATCGAAAACTTTCGCATCACCATTTGAGCTAAACTGAACATACCATAAGTCATCAGATCCAAAACCCTGAGTATCATAATCTGGATCTGAAGATACTGTGATTCGTTGACCTGTTGAACGTGAGAACGTACAACCTGGTGTTGGTTCAGAAGAACCACGGCAAACATCTCCGTAAACAGTTTCATACGGATATATTAAAATATCTGATGAATTCGTTGGAGGTGGTTGAGAAGAACCCGGACCCGGTGAAGTTGATCCGCCGCCGCCGCAAGCTGCAAGTAATGTGATCGTTAGTGTCATGCTGGCTCCAAGAGCCCATTTTTTTATGTTCATTTAATCCCCCGATTAGTGTTTATTTTGGACAGACAACGCTGTTGCAAAAACCGGGGCCGTCCTTTTTGACACCGGTTTCGGGGGCTTGTATCCGAATCTCGGGCAGTGGCGGGTATATATTACCCGCTACTTAGTAATTTAGTTTAAACCTTAAAATGCAGTCGCCACAAAAGTAATCCATGGCATAGCCCGAATTCTGACCTAGAAAAACAGGGCTGTTTTCAGGACGGCATCCTTTATCTGCTAGCAATCGCAATTTCGCAGGTGCGATGATTTGGTTTTTAACTCCGTTATCACTAACGATTGGAACTAAAAATCGATGACCACGAGATACACCACTGTTTTCTGCAGTGAACAGGGCCGGTAATTTTTGTTGTGGAGCTGCTTGATCATTTACAGTTATCGGAAATTGTAAATTCACGAACGCAGCTTCACCTAAAAACGAATATCTTTCTAAACTTCGTGTAGCGATCTGATTAAAATTTAAATCATGGTATTCTAATTCACTGTTGGTGATTAAGAATACTCCTTTACGGTTCTGCGATTGAAAACCTGCGCGCACCATCAAGGCCGCATCGAAAACCGCGCGCTGTGATGAAATAAGTTTGTCGGTCAACGCCATCGTTTTTGTATCAAGCACGGTAACGCGTTGTCTTTGGTGAGTATCAAGACCGTACCACATGGTTCCTGCAAACTCGTTCGGATTGGTTCTTAGATTCAGTGTTTTATCCATAAAAGTGTCAATGAGGTTTCGATACCCAGTTGTCTCAACCACATTTAGCGCGCGCTGCTCGGTCAATTTGCCATTGGTAGCAGTGCCTACGAAAAATTCATTGATATACGATTGCTTGATTTCATTTCCAGAATTTTTTGCCATCAACACGGAAATAATTCCGTTCTGTACATTTTGCAGTTCGGTATGTACCAAATCGACGAACCGTAAATTTTGCGGAGCCGCCAATTGGGCTAACTTAAACTCTTCAGTTAAGTAGTACAAATTGATGCTTACCTGTGTTTTCACAGGTTTACCTTTTGGCTTTCCCATCAGGTCAAGAATGTTAAATTCCGTGCGGACTTCTTGGCCCTGCCCTACCCATGCCGGTCGTAGTGATTGACCTACCCGCATCCATTGAAACTGAAATGGTAGCATCAAGCGATAATCATCAAATACTGAGTATTTCTGTAAAACCATGTCTGAATTGAAAATTAAAAGGTGATCTTTGTACGGTGGAACACGAAACGCTTTTGCTTCTTGATTTTCATACTCCATGAAACGAAGGACGTATTCACTTCGACTATCATCGTCTAAATCTATCCTGATTTTTTGCTGAAATACGGCGTTCTTAAATTCGCCCTTGAATGCAATGTCTTGAGTTTTTCCAATAACGTACTTACCTTCGTTAAACTGGGTCAAACCTACTCGAAACGTATTCTTGATTTTTGGATCCGAGCCAAAAACTAAATAATCACGCGATCCCTGTTGGTTGTCGTAGACTTCATCCACCAACGTTAACGATTCACCCTGATTTAATGAACCAACAACCGGAATAACCGCAATTTCTGGGTCCTTCATATCTTTTTTCACCGAAACAACGACCTCGGCCCTAGTTTCAAACTGACGATGGATGGCTCCATTCAACTTAACTGTTACAATATAACTTAATTCGCTAGGTAACCGTGATAGGTAGCCCTGCGCTTGATCGCGAATCCGTAAATTAACTTGAACATCTTTTTCCTGTTGCGAAGCCCAACCTGATTGCGCATTTGCAAGTTGTACGGAAGTTACTTCTGGGAAAATGATATCTTTATTTCGCGATTGAACTTCAACTGTAACTTTCTTATCTGTGACCCCTGCCCAGTAGTTCTTTAATTTAAAAGAAAACTGTAGGTCTAATTTTTTTCTATCCCAACTTATTATTGGCGTTTCTTTATCTGCAGATAATATTAATGATTGCGTTTTCACGGCGACAGCATTTTTAATATCTAACAGTCCAGAAAGTAAATGCTTTTGGTAAACTTGTGGTGTCATGATTTTTGTGCCGGCTGTGTTAATAGGCCCGCGGATAACTGCAGTTTCAGGTTTGATCAAACGCGCACCTAAAATAAGACGAGCATAAATTTCATCAGCTGGAATTCCGCGGGATAGCATTTCAGCCACCGCGCCCGTTACAAATGGCGTTGCTTGCGACGTGCCTGACATAAAATCGTAACCTTTAAATCCTGGCAATCTGACAGAGCGTCTGACCATCGGCACAGCTGATAGAATTTCAACACCGGGAGCTGCAATGTCGACCCCGTATCCGAAATTTGAAAAACTTGCTAAGGCACCGTCGGGTCTATGAGCTGCCACACAAATCACACCTTTATACTGACACGGACGTAAAAGTGCCGTTGTCGAATCGTTACCAGCGGCTGCTACAAAAATTATTCCGCGGCGTTGTGCTTCAGCAACTGCTTCGCGCATAACTTCAGAATCTTGATCGTTTAACCAGCCCAAGGATAAATTGATGACTTCAGCTCCGGAATTCATCGCATAAATTATTCCGCGAGCGATGCGCTCACTCAAACTTTCGTCGCGTTGAAAACCATTACGCACGTCTTCAGAAGGCGAAAGGTCAAAGCTGAAAGGCTTAATTGGTTGATTAGGTGCTTCGCTAAGCACTTGGACTGGAATGATTTCAATGTTCTGCGTAACTGACGCAATAATTCCTGCGACGTGGGTGCCGTGTCCGACTGAATCTGTGAAGTCAGGTCGACCGATTATATTATTTGGCGTGTTCGATATTCCTTTGTTCAACACGCTCCATCCTAAACAGTCAGCAGGATAAATATTGGGTTCGGCAACTAAATATGATTCGCGACATGCTTTTGCGGCGTCCACATCAACTGCTTCTGAATCATCGGTGATTTTTTCCGTACACTTTTTTATTTTTTCGTACGCTTCACATTTCATTTTGTTTTTGTATATTAACGGCGCCAAATCCGGATGCGTGTAATCAATACCCGTATCTAGAATAGCAACTTTTACTTTACGCGATTTTGCAAGCGGCGAAAGCAATTGCACATCTTCGCCCTTTTGTGCTTGCAATCGATATGTCTGGTGCAGGCTTAAGTCGATCGTTATGTTTTGCCCAGAATTATTAACTCCCCATCGTAGATCGTGATGCGGAAGCTGGATCGCTGAAGCTAGCGTAGTAGTTAAGGCTAGCACTGTGAAAATTACTGGAATGTGTTTCATTAGAAGCCTCCTTGGCTGCGCTCAAGTTCGGGAGCAGATATACGCGTTGCGCGAGAGAGAATATTAATTAGGCCATTAGCATATTCGGCCCGCTTTTCGGGTGCGCCTAAAACATTGGATGTGAAAATAGGTTTGTCGGCGTCTTCATCGCCTGAGCGAAATCCAACAATTTCAACGTAGTAAATGAAATTTTCTTTACCAAGTTCATTTAATAAATAAACTTGCGGAATTTTTTCATCTAAAACGTATAGGACTTCAGTCATCCAACGATTTCGGGTTCGTAAATCAGTTTGCGGATACTTTCGCGAAAGCGAGATTATTTTTTCAATCCAAGGTTCGAGGCACTCGTAGTTAGTACCCTTTAACCAAGCAGAGCTTGCTTGGGATTGTTTTTCGTTAATTTGCTTCATTCGACATTCTGCTAGGTATTTCTGATAACCTACATTTTCATCCCCATTACCGAAGATGCGCATTAAGTTTTTAAAGATAGCTTGGTCCTGAGAGCTTGCCTTGTTGCCACCCATTTCACTTAATTTTTGAAAAAATCTTGAAACGAATTTTGCTTTTTCAACGGGTTGATTGGCCGCATCTGGAGCCAGAACTAAATCTTTTACTTTATCAATAGCGGTTGGTAACAGGGTTAAATGCGATGTCACACGGAAAAAATCAATTTTTTTAACATGTTGTAAAGCTCCATCAGGAATAAGAGGATAGTCTGCGAACTTAGTTTCTTTTACATTGGCTTTAACCGTTTCAAGAATTTTATCTAATTGCAAACGGCTTAGACTCCAGCCGCCCCAAACGTGTTCAATAATAGATACCGATGGTAAAGCTCCAAATCGGTCTTGAGACAATTCTGTATCTGATCTTATCATGCGCCACTCGGCCTGACCAAACGGCATCTGTGATGGGTTTTGCGATGCCTGGGCAAGTGATGGCGCATACTGTTTCGCGTGATGCGCTAGAACGCCGTCAGTAGCGTCTAGTCCGAATCCTAAATAGTCAGAGCCGCGCAGTTCGCCTTTACGGTGAATTGCTAATCGAATCGGTACATTTTTCGCTGTTGATCCTTCTGGCACATGAATAACAGGTGCTGTTAAGGTTAACAGATGTTCTTCGTCTAATTTCGAAGCTCGGTGCCACAATATTTTAGACTGGATCTCTTTTGTTTTTAGTTTGTGATCTATGTCATAACGGTTTTCTGAAAAGTTGTGCTCTAATCTTTCGGTGCTAGACTGGAAGAATATGTCGCGAATGACTGAAAATGCTTTTGCAGACTTAAATATCAAATGGCGCACTGTTTTTGATGCAGGTTCTGCTAGTGCCGCTTGCTCGTCTAATTTCTTTTGCAGTTCAACATCGCCACCGACATTAAAATCACCTTTTTCCACGCCGGCCATAAATTCTGCATTGTAATCAAGTAAATAAGCGCTTGTGTGCAAATCAGCTTTTGCCGTTTGCGAGCGGATACGCATTAAATTTATAAAATAATTAACATCAAATTGGACTCCGAATGCCTTGGTATTGCCGTTTCTGACGTAGATTTGTAAACCATCTGCCGTTCGACTAAATTGAACTTGTCGCAGTAAAACTCCGGATGCATCCACCGACAACGAGGCCGTTGGTGATCCGATCGAAGTAAAGCCAACCAGAGCGTCAATCGCTGCATTTGCTCCGACTCGGCCCATGATCCCGACAGAATCTGTGATCGTAAATACTTCACCGATTTTTAGCGCTAATAAAAATTCGGATAGCTTTCCATCTTTTAAGGGTGATGTTAACTTTCCTAGGTGTGACGGCACGTACAGATTGGACCATTTTTCTTCTTTAACCTGTGCAATTTTATCTAAAGGCCTTACGTGCGTGTAGCTACGGACATAACCTAAATTTGCGCCAAAATTACTGGTAATTCCGCCAGTTAGAAACTGCAACCGATTGTATCCAATTCCAGCAGTTAAACTAATGGTATCAACCATTTGTATTGGGGCATCACTGCCGTAATAAGTTCCAGTGCTAATGATTCGATTCGCGGTAAAATTCACGCCGGCATTGATAGCTGACACATTTCCAACCGGAGTAATTCCAGTATCAGTTAATTTGAATCCTTCAACAGCTACCTTTTGACGATTAACCAATAATTTTTGACCCAATTGATTAAGGCCAACTTGAATAGCCGATGACTGGGCCTTAACAGACATATACTTAATTAAATCGGCAGTTTCAAATGGCGACTGACGCTCTCCATGAGAAAAACGCTGCGGATATCCTGGGATTTCTTGCGTCATCACTTTTCCAGCTACAACAACACCATCAGTAGAGTTTATTTGTTTTAGTGGCGTTACTTTAACTTGAATAAGTGTAGGCCACTCTTCCTTTTTAAAAACAGATTCAATTAAATTAGTCATGCGCATGATCAATTTTGTGCGAACTAAAGTTTGCAGAGATTTTGGGTACCCGCTGGCTTCGACAATTTCATCCCAGTCGGCATCGGTTAATTTAGCCATACGACGTAGCGCCCATTGCACATCATCATGCATGGTTTTTCCATCGAAGTAGATGCTGTTAAAAAAGTTAATTTCTGCCCATTCGCCACGAATTTCCACAGACTGTGGTGATGCCCGATTTAAGCTTTCACCCAAATCACCAACAGCAAACGGCACAATTAGGGAACGAAACGCTCGGTGTGACGCAAATTCAGGTAGCGTGTTGACATTTGCGGGGGTTAGTCCATCAAAAAGTCCTGGAACATTTGGATTCATTTTTTCAAGGTAAGCACCGTGCAAAACCAAAGAATTATTTTGTTCATTCATATCTGTGATGAATTTGCGTTTAAAAGGCTCTAGCGAAAGGCAATCAATGTTCACTGAACTTGGACCTTCTTCGCAGAATGTGCGCGCCACAAATTTTGCCATTTGGTCTTTTGAACTAAATTTTAAAGTGATCGATTTAAAATATTTGGGTGATTCCTGATAAAAACCCATTTTTCGAAGCAGTGCAGCTTTAGCAAGACTTGCATGGATATTTAAACCAAACGTCAGAGCGTAACGCACATTAGGCTTATGAGTTGGATGAATAAAGATGCTGGAAATTCCAAGATCGCGAACTGTTCCAATATAATCGTCGAAAACAACTGTGTCTGTTAGCCCTGGCATTTCTGCATGTAGTTCTAAATCAGTTGCCGAATATTTTTTGTCTTGCCAATAATTGTCTTCAATTGGGTTAAGTCTAGACAGGTCTTCGATACTTTTATTTTTTCGGTAAATAGCCTCTAGGTCGGCAGTTGAAAGCCATTTCCCATTTTGATCCACTAGGTTAAATGCCGGTTTAATGAATGTATTCAGTGGGATACTGACAACACCTTCTGTAGCTGCCGCAGAAAGGCCAAATATCAGCAAACTAAATCCAACTGCAATTGATAGAACCGGTTTTTTCATAGATACCTCATGTGATATCTATAAAGCGAAATGGATGCCGATTATGTGTTTTATTCTGAGACGTTAAAAAACGCTATTTTAGAAATATTTGAAACTCGTTTAAAGTTAAAAATGAATCTTGCGTTGGATAGTATTCAAGCCCTGAGCTTAACATCTTGTCCCGAGCTAATTCGATTTCTGCAGCATCGCTATCACTAAAATTGTGGCCAAGAAAGGCAAAATACAACGAACCTTTAGCTGTGGCGGTTATACCCGCCAAGTTAAGCGTTGGTTTTTCAAATAGTCGTCCGGTTTTAATGACCACCTGATTAGTAAAATTAAGGTTAGACTCAAAGGTCCCTTCCCTATCTTGCGCCGGATTGTAAAGCACGTGACCTAGGTTAAGCCCGCTTTTTACGGCCGTTTGGTCGATGTAGTTTAGAACCTTTAGCATCGCTGTGCAGGTGCCAACATTATCTTTTCGAACGCCTGAAGAACTATCAGCTAACCCCGAGCCCGTATAAAGAACTAGATCTTTCTGGGTCATTTGCAGTTCGCTAGTTTGAAATTTTTGAAATTCTGTGGCTCCCCCCATGTAGGCGAATAGCGCATCCGAGATATAGTTGTTAGAGAAGACATTTAAGTTTTTTAAGTATTTAAGCACTGTCGACGAATTAACATGAACTTGCTGGCTATAATTATTTTGGTTAATAGCACTTGCAGGTTTTAGCTCTATTTTTTCCACGGAAAAAACAGTCGGTACATTGAGCGTTTTTTTAGTACTTATCGCCCACGCCTGCAGCCTTTGGTTAGCTGCACGCGTTTGCGTTGACCAGTTGGACGAGTTCAAAATTAGCTTCAAATTTTGCGCAGTTTCCGAAGAATTGATTGGTACATTTTCAAGCTCGACGTGGGGTTGTGATAAAGCTGAAAGGTACACGCGAGTTGTTTCATCAATCACAAGATTTCTAATGCTTCGGACTCCGTGGGCATTAAGTAGCGATAGTGAATATAAGATTTTTTCTAAATTAAATACGGGATCATAATTGGTTTTTAAGTAAGCATCAAATTGACCTGGTTGCTGGGGCACGGGCTTGATGAACCACGTGCTTTTAAACTGATGATCGGGCCCCAGTTTTTTCAAAACCCAAGCAGTCGTAATAACTTTTGATAAGGACGCTAACGGATAAAGCTTTTGATCACGATAACCACTGTAAGAGCCCGGTTCCGTCGCTAGCACTTCACAGTAGCTGATGCGATCGTCATTTTGATAATCAAGCTCGCGTGAAATGATAGCTGCTTCATCCAGAGATGGACGTTGAATAAGTTGAATCTGGCCACCATCGGATAAACCGGCTGAACCTTGCGGTTCGCAGGCCAGAATTACGGTCAATAATGGTAATAGTAAAACTGTGATCTTTAGCATGCAGGTCAATTTATAAGCTGCGGCTTAAAAATAACAAGATAGATGACAAAATTGGTAAAATCTACAAACAATACCCCACCATGTCACAAGCTCAAACCCCTACACCTAATTTGCGAACCATTTACAATTTTAAATTAAATAAAATTATTGATCACACGCCTCAAATTCGTGAGCTTTACTGTGAGTTAGTAAACATGCCGGCCTTTACGTTTCGCGCCGGTCAGTTTGTGATGCTACATGTGCCAGTCGACGGCGGTAAGCCGGCACTGCGCGCTTATTCTATTGCCTCTACCGACCAATTGAAAAACGGCTTCAAACTTATTTTTAAATTTGTAGAAACTGGTATTGCAAGTCGTTTTGTTTGGGCTTTAAAGGGCGACGAAATTTTAAATATGACCGGACCTTTCGGAAAAGTATTTTTTCAAGAGCCACCAACAGAACAAGTTGTGTTTTTAAATACCGGAAGTGGAATATCGCAACACTTTAGCTTTTTAGAATCTAAGATGAGCCAGTACCCCAATTTAAATTACAAATTATTCTTCGGTGTACGCCATGAAGCAGATGTCTACTACGAAGCTGAGTTAAAACGCTTGCAAGCAAAGTTACCAAATTTCGAATACCACTATGTATTAAGTCGTCCAACAGATTTGTGGACTGGTAAACGAGGCTACGTACAGGACTGCTTGAAAAACTTTGACTACAAAAATACGCCGACAACTTTTTATATGTGCGGCAACGGGGCCATGATCAAAGATGTTAAGAAGCAACTTTTTGAAATAGATGGCATTGATAAATCAAAAGTCTGGGCTGAGGCCTTTGATTGATCACCAGATACCGCGGTTTAAGCGCTTATAATAAAGCTGTTTTACAACTTATTTTAGCAGGAAGCATTTGGGGATTATCCTTCATATGCGTTTTATGGGCGTTAAAAGATTTTTCTACTTCAACTTTAATCTTCTGGCGCTTTCTTTTCGCCTTTATAATTGGTGAAGCCGTGCTTTTCTTATTTCATCCCGCTGAGTTTAAAAATTCGCTGCCAGACATTAAATTGTCAGTACTTTCAGGCGTAGCTCTTGGAGCATCGCTTTTACTACAAACGCATGGACTGCATTTTACCACAGCCACCAAATCCAGTTTTATTACGTCCTTATATGTGGTGCTAATTCCGTTCGCCAGTTACGTATTTTATAAAAAGCAAGTTAAGGTGTCGCACATTATTTGCGGTGCGATTGCTTTTATCGGGATGGCCTTTTTATTAAATTTGCATTCAGAAAAAAATCTTAATTTTAACGTGGGTGATTTGATAACCTTTGGCTGTGCGATCACGTCTACTTTTCACATCATGTTCGTGGGTGCTGCCGCCAACAAGGTAAAAAGTGCATTCCGTTTTAATACGTATCAAACTTTTTGGGCACTGCTTTTGACACTGCCATTTCTTGTATATGAAATGAATGCGCAGCACGTTCCGCTTTGGCCTGAAAGTGTTGGGTTAAGATCGGTTTTGAGTATTTTATTTCTTGCGATCTTTGTTACGCTGATTGCCTTTTATTTACAGATCATGGCGCAGAAAACTTTGACGAATTCTACAGCAAGTTTACTTTGCCTTTTAGAAGCTCCGAACGCATTTTTATTTGCGTATTTAATTCTTGGAGAAAAACTTATTGGTTTTCAAACCCTAGGAATTGTCCTGATTCTGAGTAGTTCGTTTTTGTCGGTTTTCATAGATCGACCCAAAAATAGAGGCACCTAAAATTGCAGCGCCAGTTAGCGCCGTTACCCACTCTGGGAAGTGGAAGAAATGATCCAACAACATAACTAGTGCTAAAGCTGCTAACGCATAAAAGGCACCGTGTTCAAGATACTGGTACTGATCTAATTTTTCGTGATCAACTAAGTACAGTGTTAAACCCCGCACAAAAAAGGCACCGACGCCAAGGCCAATCATGATTTCATATAATTGTTTTGTAATGGCAAAAGCACCGATCACGCCGTCAAAACTGAACGATGCATCTAATACTTCCAAGTAAAGAAATAGACCGAAACCAGAGCTCATCCACTTAACGTTCTTCATTTTCTCATCGCCCAGAAGCTCGCTTAAACCGTGCACTACAAGATATGTGATTATTCCGTACATTGCTGACACTATAAACGTTGACTGCAAGTGCGGTTCCATAAACTTATAAATAATCATAATGATTATAAGTGCTAGCATTATTTCGGAACTTTTTACGGTGGCAAACTTTGCAAAAGGTCCTTCGATAACCGGGAACCAGTGCATGTCTTTTTTTGCATTTAAGAAAAAATGTAAGGCGACCATAAGTAAAAAGGCGCCACCGTAGCTGCTAACTGATAAATGCGCGTTTATCATCATTTCGGCATACTGATCTGGTCGATTTAAGGCCATTGAAACCGATTCCAGTAAACTAATTCCGCCTGCAATAGATACGATGATGACTGGAAATATAAACCGCATCCCGAAAACAGCAATCAGCATACCCCAAAGTAAGAAGCGCCTTTTCCAGACCTCATCCATTTTTTTAATCACAGTTGCATTAACCACTGCATTATCAAACGAAAGAGAAATTTCTAGTATGCACAGCAACCCAACCGTTAGCAGCGAATGCATAAGCATCCCGATATTGGGATGCTGGTTCCAGGATAAAAGTCCGGCTAACGCAAGACCAAGGGCAAGGGAAAGGACTGGGAATTTTAAGTACTTATACATAGCAGCACCATAATCCAATATTTTTTTTATTATTCAACCAAAAAACGTCAAGTCCCACTGGATACAAGTCGATAGAAATCAAGACTGACAAAAGTTCAGCCTGTGTGACGGAGGTCCAATGAAAAATGTGAGCAATAAAATAACAGTCCAGCTGATTTTTTTAACCATCCTGGCAATTGCTTTTTCTTCTTGCAGTCGAACACAGTTTAGAAGCCTAGCTGAAGCACCTAAATCTTTTGCTACACAACCAGCCATTGAAATCCCTATAGATCCCGAGCCAGTTATAGATCCGCTACCCATCGTGGAAACACCCACACCACAGCCACCACCACCAGTAGTTGTTCAGCCACTGCCCCCGCCGCCAGTTATTCCTGAACCACCCATTGTTCCACAACCCGTGCAGAAAAGTGGCGTCTGTAAAGCCGATTCATCAACACAACTTTTGACGTGCATGAATTGCCTAGTTCCGATGAATCCGCCAGCAAAGCCGCAACTATCAGAAAAAGGGAAAGCACTTATAGAAATTATGGCTATCGGCTGTAGCGTACCAAATAAAAGCGCACCAAAAAACTATGTTCCGCCGACAAAAGACGAATTACTGACACGTTTAAATCGCCTTTCGCCAACGCTTTACCCGGATACAGTTATGAATGAAGGTCAAAAAAATGTTGTCAGCGGTTTAAAGTCAGACCCGCGCTTACAGCAAAAAATGTTTGGTGGTGTCTGGTACCAACCGCCGTATTCTGATTACTTAGAAACCTATTTTGGTATTTCAACTTCCGAAGCCGTTTATAATTTGTGTTACAGCGACACCAGCTTCACACCAACAAGTGCGCAGCCGTTGATGTCTAAAGAATACTTAGACTGCACGTACAACGGCAACAACTGCCGAGAAAAGCCAGATTATATCGCGGCCAACAAATACCGCGATCAATTAAATTTTGCGATGCATGAATCTGTTCGTAACCCTTATGTTGCACCAGCACCTGGCCCAGCAAAAAAGTGTACCTGGGAAAACTTTGAAGGCGATTATGATTTAGGTGGCCAAGCCGTGGTTGAACGTTGGCTTAAGAACCAATTCAAGGTCGGTATGGAAATCGGAAGTTTAGCAGGAAAATGCGAAATGGTTCAGACACTACCTGCAGGATCAAATAAACCGCGCGGATTTGTTAAAATGGCTGCTTACACTTGTAAGTAGTCTAATTAACCATCGGTGCTAAATTAGAATACTTTAGATGTATTGAAAAACTTTTGCGTCAGCGTATCACGTTGATGCAAATTCCATTGACAGGTT
>JAYTMU010000049.1:0-2078 GCA_043728195.1 Bdellovibrionales bacterium | reverse complement strand
CGCATAAAGCCGTCGCAGCAACTTGATGTGGTGATGGGCTTAATCTATGAAATATCAAATTCGATAAAGTCTGTATCTGATACAACAAAAAGTGTCCTTGCGCCTTACAAGGGAATTTCTGATAAATTAGGAATTACCGATGCTGCATTCAAAAAAGTAGCTGGTGATTTATTAAAAAATGCAGGCGAATCTTTAGTAGTAACAGGCGGCATTCAGACGCGCACAGAAGATTCAGTTCAGTTACAAGTTGCAGTTAATTATTTAAATTCATTGCTAGGTAATGATGGTAAAACAATCCTTGCCGGGGCAGGTAACCCGCACTTAAAGGCAAGTTATTCTGAACTGCAAAACCTAATAAAAAACATGCAGCAAGGTAACGTAAAAACCTTGATTATTTATCGTACTAATCCGCTGTATGCCTTAGCGACTGATTTTGGTTTTGCTGAAGCCTTAAAGAAAGTTTCAACTGTTATTTATGCTGGCGACAAAATGGATGAAACAGCTGCAGCGTCTCACTGGATAGCAGCTGATAATCACGCCCTTGAAACGTGGTCCGATTCCGAATTTGCGAAAGGTGTTTTTGCACTTCATCAACCACTGATTCGCACGATGTACGATACGCGGTCTTTTCAATTGTCACTGATGACGTGGGCGTTTATGGCCAATATGGGTCCAAAACGATTAACAACCTATGAAACTTTCTATGATTATTTGCGCGCTTTCTGGAAAGAAGAAATGGCTCCCAAGTTAGCTAAGGGCCAAGACTTTGAAGATTTCTGGAACGAGCTTCTGCAAAAGGGCTTTACTGGCGAACCTGCTTCTTCGTCCGCAAGATCATTTAAATCCGAAGCTATGAACTCGGTCAAAAAGTTAACTGCGACTACAGGGTACGAGCTTGCGCTGTATTCGAAAATTCAAATGGGTGATGGTACACTTGCTAACAGCGGGTGGATGCAAGAGCTACCTGATCCAGTTACAAAAATTGTTTGGGATAATTACGCATCCGTTTCTTTGAAGACCGCAGAAAACCTAAAAATAAAAGAAGGTGATATTATCGAAGTGGTGGTTGGTGCACACAAAATGCAAATACCAGCTCACGTTCAACCTGGTTTGCACGACGAAGTTATCGCCATAGCCGTAGGTTACGGGCGAACTGCAGCAGGTAAGATTGGAAATGGCGTTGGTCAAAATGCATTCACACTTGCGGCTGTAAAAAATGGTGCGGTGTTATTTTCTGGAATGCCAGTGACAGTTAAAAAAACGGGCGCACGCTACCGCTTAGTTACAACTCAGGGTCATGATTCAATGGAAGGGCGACAACTGGTCGTTCAAGCTACCAATTTAGATTACGAAAAAGAAAAAGGCGCCAATATCAAACGCCATCACACCTGGTCAATTTGGTCGGGGCATCAGTACAGCGGACACAAATGGGGAATGGCAATCGATTTAAATTCATGCACAGGGTGTTCCGCATGCATGACCGCCTGTCAGTCTGAAAATAATATTCATGTTGTCGGTAAAAAATACGTCATGCAGGGTCGTGAAATGCATTGGATCCGCATTGATCGTTATTACACCGGCGCTGTTGAAAATGCCGAAACTGTATTTCAACCAGTTATGTGCCAGCACTGTGACAATGCTCCGTGTGAAACAGTGTGTCCAGTTGCAGCGACTGTGCACAGCTCTGAAGGCTTAAACGAAATGGTTTACAATCGGTGTGTTGGTACCAGGTACTGCGCAAACAATTGTCCGTACAAAGTGCGTCGTTTCAATTGGTTCAATTATGCAAAGCTTATCGAAAAACCAATGCACATGGCTTTAAATCCTGAAGTGGGCGTGCGTACTCGTGGTGTCATGGAAAAATGTACATTTTGCGTTCAGAGAATTAAAGAAGGAAAAAATAAAGCGAAAATTGAAAACAGACCGCTTAAAGATGGCGATATCAAAGTAGCGTGCGAAGCCGCATGTCCGGCTGATGTTATTGTTTTCGGCGATATGAATGACGATAATTCACGTGTAGCAAAATTATTTAAGTCCGAAGAGCGTTCGTATGCACTGTTAGAGGAATGGTTTGCAAA
>JAYTMU010000048.1:0-4597 GCA_043728195.1 Bdellovibrionales bacterium | reverse complement strand
TTAAAACTGTCTCTAGTTTGTGGGTAAAACTGAGGGTAGCGTTTGTAGAAAATTTTAAGTTACTGATACTAAAAGACTTTTAATAGAAATTGGCGGAGAGAGCGCTAATTGAAAATCTTCAATGATTTCAGCTATCCCTCCGCCTGATAACTACAAAGTACTACATTGGCATTTGTATCACGTTCGAGTTTTGATAATTATGCGTGTGCAGTGATAGTTTTGCGGTTGCGCCTTTTATTTCAATGCCAGATTTCCTAACATAAAGCATAAGAGTTTCTAAATCAGCCCAGCCACCCATCATCATCACTTTAATTGGCTCTACGCCCTTACTTAAAAGTATTATCGTCCAAGTGGCTCTGAGATCATGAAAGCGTATGCGCGGCAATCCTATGGCAGCTAAAAAGTTTCTAAGTATTTTAGCCTGATCACCACGCTCCCACTCAGTCATTCTTGGCAAGACAAAATCACCCCACTCCGCCTTAACCTTGAGCTCTTTTAAGACTGGAACTAAATCTTCTGGAATTTCTGTGATTCTATCGCGTCCGTTTTTTGTGTCTTTAAAGCCATTTTTATTATTCCACGAATCGGTTACCTTGATTTGGCGTAAATCAATATCTACATTTGACCATCTCAATGCAAATAATTCACCAGAACGCATTCCAGTGTACACGGCTGTAGCCCAAATTGAATACCACTCAAAATTTGAATCATTTGCTGTTTGCAATAAGTGTCCAGCTTCGCTTTCAGTTAAAACCGCTTTCATTTTCCTTTTGATTTTATACTTTCGTAACGGAGTTGGATTTTGTTGAATATAATTTTTTCTGACTGCAAAATCAAATGCTGCTCTGAAATATCTTTCAAGAAATTTTTTGTGAGCATCAGTGTTACTCGTCAATCCGAAATCAAACAAATCATCCAGCATGTTTTTAGTAATTTTATCTACAGGCAAATCAAGCCAATCTTTGCTGTGTTTCCTTAGTGAAGAATCAACATTGCTTGATGTTGATAAGCACATGACTTCTTTTTTCGATTCAATGAATTCTGTTAAAACAAAATCCCATATAGGAATTTTTTTTCTCATCAATTTTTCATTTACGTCGATAATCAGTTGTGGAGTTGCTCTTTTTGCTTCAGCTAAAGTTTTAAAGGTGCGTCTCAGCGTTACAGGGACACCAGTTCCAGCTGGTGGTCTCTTTGAATAAGAAGCTAACCATAATCCGTTTTCTAATTGTTTAATTGCCATCTGAACCGCCTTTTTTTTGCGAAAAAAGTAGGTTGCGTAAGTCATCTCTGAAGTAGCGGTTGCTTCGACCAAGCTTGGCGTAAGGTATTTCACCAACGCTAGTCTTATTTCTTAAAGTTCCAATCGGAATTCTAAGATAATTGGCCGCTTCGTCAGAGTTCATCCATTCTAATGTCAAAGATCCGTAACTTAATTCAAGGACGTTAAGCCATTCTTTAGATAATTTCATTCATTTCCTCCAATAATCTGAATTCAAGTGGTGCATAGTGATATTTAGGTCGACCTAATAAGATCCCAGAGGGCCCAGTTATGAGCCTCTTAAACCTTGCTTTATAGGGCATTGATGGCTTCACATTTTGTTCAAGCCAGTAGCCAAAAATATTCTTAAGATCCTCTTTTGTTTGGCCAAATTTTCTTTGGCTGACATTGACCTCAAAGCCCCAAGTCTTAAGAAAAATTTCTTTTATTTTTGGCTTATTTATTTTATCGCTGCACAACATATGAAAATGCGGAACAGGGTCGCCATTTTTATATTCATTTATGCTTACTGAGGTGCATGAAAAAACAGGCGCGATTTTCTTAAGTTTGCGAATCAGTGCAGGACGAATTTGCAGAAGTAAATTGAGTCCGTCATTCAATGAGCCCAGAAAACCAAGAACTGTGATTGTTAGGTGCTGCTCAAGTTCAAGTTCATCTATTTTTGGGTAAACCTGTTCAGCGATGTACTTCTTTTTACGATGAAGACAGTTTAAGCAATTCGGGCGGTGACAAGGCCTTATGCTGTAACATTTTGTTATTGGTTTGGTAGAGTTGTGCGTAATTATATTTACTAAACTAGGATTTGGCATTGGCCCTCCCAGTTTTCGTATCCGATAAGCTTTCAAGCTTTAGCGATTCTTCAATTGCTAAAATTTCAGCATCGGTCAGTTTTAGGTATCCACACTCAAATTGGCTGATTCGATTGCGGCTTACTCCAGCCTTCATCGAAAGCTTGGTCTGTGATAAACCAAGTCGTTTGCGCTCATCCTGAAGCGTTTTAACTTCCATTTAGTCCCCTTACGAAAGCAGGGCAGGAACAACTTAATTGTTGTTGTTGCTGCTTTCATAAGGGTTATCGACCAGTTCGATAAATCTGATAGCGATCTGCTGCTGTTTTAAGAAAAACTGAACAAAAAAATATTTCTGCCGATAATTTTAACAATGAGTGAAATGTTCTATTTCGCACTGTGCATAAATAAAAAGGAGAAGCGTGTCTGATTCAGAGAAGCTTTCAGCAAAACAAATTTTATTTGTCGATGAGTACTTAGTCGATCTCAACGCCAGCGGCGCTGCTAGGCGAGCTGGTTACTCCAAAGTAAGTTCGGATAAAATTGGCAGCCAGTTACTAGGTAAAACTAGAGTTAAAAGTTTGATCGCTGAAAAGATGAGAAATCGAAGTCAGCAGATCGGAATAAATTCAGACCATGTACTCAATGAATTAATCAAAATAGCTTTTTCAAATTCGATGGATTGCTTCACAATTCATGGAAACAGCCTAAAAATAAACAATGAATTTATCAAAGACCCCATTTTATCGAAAACTATTGAGTCCGTTACTATTGGCAGGAATGGTGTGTCGCTTAAGTTTGTTAACAAAGTAAAGGCAATGGAAATTTTGTTGAAACACTTATCGGTGAATCAAAAGGCTGATGAGAACTCTGAATCAGGAATAGAACGCATTCAAAGAATTATTAAAGAGCGGGCCGAAAGATTGCGCGCTAAAGAAAATATTACTTAAAATAGTAATCAGGCCTGCGCGGCGACGACGTCCCTTTTTTACAGATGACTAATTTTTTTAATTCACAGTTTGATGCAAGTCTGGTGGGTTGATCTGATTTTTCTTCGGCCACATCAAAATCTTCTAATTTGATTCCATTTTTTGTTTTAGATACGCAGTCTTCCATTTTCGAAAAATATATCGGTATTTTTGAGACTCCAAAAACATTCATTACATGATTTATAAAATATATTGTTGGCAGCTTTATTGAAATTTCAGATCCTTCGTAGGTAATTTGGCAGTTATTATCGCTGGCTTTTAGATCTTTTTTTCTAGCTAATTCACATTCTTCATTGGTCGCGAAAGATCCTTTCCTTTTTGTTCCGTGCCTTTGTATAATTGCCCTACTTCCAGATTGATCGACAATTACTTCAGGCTTCTTGGCTTCAGTTTCGTAGTAATAGCGAGACTGTTCATTACATTTGTTAATTGATTCAGTTAATAAGTCAGTCGAGCCGTCTTTATTTTTTGAGGACTCAGGTAAAGCATACTTTTCACGTCCAATTTTTTCTACAATTTTATCAAACTCTTCGTCGGGGTATTTATTAAAAACAAAGCCACTGCATTTTTCATTAATTAAATCGGATAATTCTAAAGCACGATTTGAATACTTAATTGGTTTTGACCCCTCTTCAATAGAGTTAAAGCAAATTTCTTCAGAATCAATTTTTTCAAGCAGTTTTTTTGGAGCGTCTGGACTGGCTGGCGTATAGCAACTGCCCTTGGCATTAAAATAATCACACCACTTGCCATCGGCTCTCGCCTTATTTACAAACTCTTTGGCTGCTGTAAACTCTGCATTTTTGATTAGTTTTGAAACTTCCTGACCCAGTGTAACGGTATTTTTCATTGAACTAAGGTCGTCAGCAGGCAGGGCTTGGCCTAAGAATGCGATGATCATAAAAGCCCAAGTTTTAACTATTTTCATAATACCTCCAAAATACGTAATATCGGACGTACTACTTTTCGGGCGTATTACGAAAATACTGTATATGCCAATTGATGCGTCGACAGAAAAATATCTTAAAAAGCTGGGCCAAAGACTTAGACAAATCCGAATGCCTATCTTAAAAGTACCTTTGACGTCTTAGGGGTGGCATTTGCACAAGCGCCTAGGGCCCTGAGGAATAACGAGTCAGGGTCGTGTCTTCGATTAAATCTGAAGGTGTATTCGGCAAGATACGGCGCCAAATATCTTTCATCAACACCATGATGAGTTCCAATTACCCAGCCTTTTGCATTAGAAATAAATTTATGAACCCACGGCAACCAACGATCTATGACTTCTTGGTCGCCGCCGACAACTTGGTAATCTAGGTCAATATTTTTTAAATCCCGAAAACTTGGGCTACCGTCGGTATTCACCATTGATCCCTTTTTAATGTTTTTATCGACAAATTCCTGGGCCTCTTTTTTCGTTTCATCAGCGACAAAAACTTTTGCAAATCCAGCTCTGGATTTCTGTTTACCATTTTTATCAACCCAGTCTTTTGATTCAATAGCAACCAGCACTTGAGCCTGATTTCCAGTGTGTTTTT
>JAYTMU010000047.1:0-7839 GCA_043728195.1 Bdellovibrionales bacterium | reverse complement strand
GTCGTGGCTACAGCGCCTACGGCAAAAGCGGCAAAGGGAAAAGCCTTGGAACTGAATTCAAAAATAAAATTTGATGGACGACAATTTCGTACAGATATTGGCGATTACCAGTTCCAGCGCCAAGCAACCTGAGATTTATTTCCACCTGGCGTGAACGCATGGGAAATAACGACATCTTGTTTTGCGCCAATTTTTTCTGAAACTTCAGCTTCGGTTTTAGCCGCACGCGCATCGTAATTTATAGCCGCGTTGACCCAACCTTTGTATTCCAGTTTTGCCAAGGCTTGCATTGCTAACACTTTGAATGAAATCTTATGTTCCACGCGGTTTGTTTTGTAAGACACTTCTGTTTTCATACTTTTCTCAACTTTTTCGGCAGCACGCCCGACCTGGGTATTCCGGATTGGACTTGTATCCCACCACAACGAAAAAGAATTATCGGCTATTTGCGAAACAATTGCTGAAGCGGAAGCTCCGTTAGCTACCGACCGGGGCTGAATTTTTTGCGATGTGTCAGCGCTAATAAATGGATTGCTGACTTCCACAGGCATAATTAAGTTTTGCGTTTTTCTTATTGGTTCGACTGACCACGCTGGCTGGCTGGCAAACAGTAATAATATAGAAATTTTAGTTATTAGCTTCATCTACCCAAATAGATTCAACTTCTGGGCCGGCAATCATAGGATCTGAATGAATTTAAGCATATCACATCAAGATTTACTTTAACCTGTGACAGAAAAAAGAACTCGTTCACAGAAAATAAACAGCTGTCTCAGTTTGAGATTTTACTTTGTTGGCTCTTCAGCACTGCAGCTTTCGCGGTAGTTGGGATCTGCTAATAATTTTTCTAAATTTAAATCTAGTTTTAAAGTTCCATTTTCACAGTTTGCTTTAATAATTTTAGCTGCTTTTAAAATATTACTTTTAATTCCAGTAACTGTTGTATCACCGTTGATAATATTTAACGGCAGACGAAGCTCGGTGCGTAGGTAGTTTAATCCTTGTTCTGTATTGATAACTGCAGCTAATTTTAGTGCCTGTCGGTACGATTTTGCGTTCATGTGACGAACACGTTCTAAAATTCCTAGTCTGCGCATCTTATTTTCTTTTGAAACTCCACAGTCGTTGTCTTTCAGAATAATCTCGCGGACTAAAACTTCGCCAGCGTTAATTCGTAGTTGCTCATCAGCGGGAATATGTGTTTGCCCCGTCGTTTCGTCAACGTCAGCTTCCGATTTGCTATCAAGCACATTACCGTTTTCTAACTTGTACAGCTTGTGTTTATAATGAACGTTTACCATGCGATCAGCCTGATTTAGCAGGTAATCGATAAGCACCATATTAGAAACGTCTTCCATTGTTGTCACGATCTGCGCCATTGATTTTAGATCTGCTCCACCAGCTAAGTTAACCACGGATTCAGAGCTTGCGATCGCTAAAAATGCGGGCTGCTTCATGAATCTTTCGTAACCTGTATCGTAATCACCAAGGCCAGTAATTTCGTTAAATTTATGCTCGCCTTTTATATTTTCTGAAAGGGCGCCGAACACGACGCCATTTTGAAAAACGTCAGGGAATTGTGAAGGGTTCGCATGTAAGGTTAGAAAACGTCTCCAGGTTTTTGCGATTAAATCATTTTTTCCTATCAAGAATGCATTTGCCGTTTTAGTAACTTCTAAGTGTTTAGCCTTATCCATAGTTCTGAACACGGCTACCGGCACCTTGATGTCACCTAAAAATTCGGCAAAACGATAATACGCAACCGGTGACGACGCGTGACTGCAAGATGTTGTTTGTTTAAATTTAGCTTCAACTTTTGCAATTTTAGAATCTTTTGCAGCTTCAAGGTTGGTACAATATTCTTTTTTAAAGTCACTATCAGTCATATCCGTCGGACGCTTAATCACCAGTACTCCGGGGAAAGTCGAATTTAGTTTCGGACAAATTGAAAGTGGGCCTGTATAAAAATCCATGGCGCACAATTCATTTTCGGTGGCCACTTTTTTGGATTCTTCTGTAGCTTTTAAAATAGGTTTAGAACTCCAGCATTTTTCATTACTTAATGAACTTGCGTCCGCAAACGTCGATTGCGCCAAGAATCCGATGACTAGTAATGACTTTTTCATGATAACCTCAACAGACGTGAATATGTTCCACCACAGATGTTGCGAAACCGAGTCCATTATCACGGCCAATAGAAGCGCTCGGACAATTACATTTCGTCTACTTGTTTTACAGTTGGTCACTATTGGGAAAAAGGAACGGCGTAACTATTCTGTGGAACTATTCCCTATTCCTCGTCTAAGATGTAATTCATTGGGTTAACCGGAATTCCGTTCACGCGCACCTCATAGTGCAGGTGTGGACCGGTCGAACGACCTGTATTTCCTGTCGCAGAGATAACATCAAATTTGGTAACTTTTTGTCCGACTTGCACGTAGATTTGTGAATTGTGGGCATAGCGTGTAAGCACGCCGTAGCCATGATCGATCGAAACTAACTTGCCGAACTGCTCGTCCCAACCCGCAAAACTTATCACGCCATCAGCAGGTGCGCGCACCGGTGTTCCAGGTGATGCAACAATATCGACTCCGGCATGCATTTTTTGTTTGCCGTTGATGGGGTCAACTCGGTAACCAAAGCGTGAACCAATCGGTCCCCTAGCTGGCTTAATATACGGTGTGGCAGACAATAAACTTTGTCGATCCGATAACATTTCCCACAGTTCAATAACCGATTGTTCTTTTAAAGCCGAATCTTTAACGGCTTCATCAATGCGAATGACAAGTGTGGCATAATTTGATGACGATTTTTCTGCAGCAATTTCGCCTTTGAAGGTATTTACCGGATTATCACTTTGCACTAAAGGCTCTTGCTGCAACAATTGTTCGTTGGTCATGCGCTCTTGGCTTGGATCAGAACCAGGTGCCTGCGCTTGCGCTGGAAAATTAAGTTTTTCGGCGCGGTCTTTCATTTGCGTGTCGGTAATTAATTTTAATTTACTTGTCATCATACCAACGCGGTCAAGACCCGACTGCAACGTATCTAATTTTCCTTCAACCACTTGAAATTGTTTTTGTAAATTTAGATTCTCAATTTTTAATTTTTTATTTTCTAGCGACTGAGCTAGCAAACCAAAGTAATCAATAAGGCCTGCAAATAATGACAGCACAAAAACAGCAATAATAAATGCTGAAATTTTAAAATAGCTCATAGGTAAAGTCAGTTTTTTAGTCTGGCTTTCATCATTTGCTACCAAATAGATTGTTATCGTTTTGCGGCTGTCACTCATTAATTTTCATACCCTACACATCTTGAAACTGAAGAACAAGAACCGTCACGTTATCGTCGCCACCGTGCTCTAATGCTTGCTCAATCATCTTAGGGGTTACTTCGTCGATCGGTAATTGGTTAAATATTTGACACATTAAATTATCTGTCACCATTCCAGAAAGACCATCAGAACATAACAGAAAAATATCTCCAGATGAAATTTCTCGTTCAAGCACATCCGGAAAAACATCGCGCTCAAAACCAACACTTCGAGTGATTACATTCTTACCGATAGTTTTCTTGGCTTGCTCTTCAGTCAGCAAACCCAATCTGATTTGTTCATTAATCAGCGAATGATCTTCAGTCACCTGCCAAATGTGCGGTTTACGGTACAAGTAGCAGCGACTATCGCCCACGTTCGCAACGAATAATTTATTATCGCGAATTAGTCCCATAACCATAGTGGTTCCCATGCCATTTAATTTTAGCTCGGCAGTGGCGCGGTCAAAAATACGATGGCTTGCCTCTTCGAACGCTTGGTAAAGAACTTCTTTCGCACTGAACTTATGCGCTTTTGGATGGCCTACAACTTCGCGCACGGTTTCTACAGCTAAAGCTGACGCAACTTCACCGCCTTGATGTCCACCGACACCATCAGCGACTATGAATAAACCTAAACGCTCATCAACCAAGTATGAATCTTGATTTCCTTCGCGCTTCAGGCCCTTATCTGACAAACACCATGATTTAAATCTCATTACTGTACATTCTCGCTGGCTGACCGTGCCGAGTCAAATGTCACAGGTCACGATACCTGCTAGACCTCTGTCTAATTGTCAAAAAACTTTGCCAAAAGCACTCACCATAACCTTAATCTGAACTGTCTAACCTCCGATAGTCTAGCTAAAGGAATCACTATCCATGAAGAACAGCACAAGGTTCGGCAATTATTTTTTCGTATCAGCGGTATTTCACACCGTTTTAGTTCTATCATTGTATCTTGCAACCTTTTTAGATTTAACCGTAAAAATTCCGGATTCAGCTGTCGAGATTTCTTTACTTAGTCCCGAAGATATTGCGAAACTACAAAACGTAAATCTACCACCCGAGCCACAAATGATAGTGCAGTCTGATTCCAACGAAAAAATTAACGAACAAGCAAAATTTTTAAGTGAAAAAAATAACAGTGTAGATAAGCAAACAAAAGCAAAACGTGGAGAAGATTTTAACAACACGGCAAAAGCTGGTGGTAAAAATCAGGTTGCAAAAACACAACAAAAAGAAGTTAAAGCAAAAAAATCATCACCGCAACTTTTCAATGACAACTTTGATCCCTATGCGGCCTTAATCAAAAAAGATATGGCGCAAGAACTGAAAAAATTCTCGCAGGGTGAAATGGCAACTGGCGTAGGAAGTTCTCCAACGACAAATGACCACTTAGTCGAAGTCGACGAAAGCTTAATTACTAAATTAAACACTAAAGAATATAAGTACTATGGATATTATCACCGCATGCGCTTGCAATTAAATCAGTGGTGGCAACCAAAAGTGCGTGAAAAGATCACGCGAATTATCCGCCGCGACCGCAATATTGCCTCTGAGACTGACAAAGTCACCCGCTTGGTGATCACTCTGGATAATAAAGGGGCACTAGTTAAGGTTCAGGTTATCAGTGAATCGGGCTTTCGCGATTTAGATGACGCAGCAATCGAAGCCTTTCGCGCAGCTGCACCGTTTCCAAATCCGCCAAAGGGCATTATTGAAGCCGACGGCACTGTCAAAATCCGTTGGGATTTTATCATTGAAAGTTAAAGTCTGACCTACTAAAGTCTTTGCTCTAGGAGACCCCATGTCAGCTATGAAAAACGTACCTCGTGAAACGGTCGAAGCAATCGCACGACGCGCCCATTACTTCGCCACACAAATGATTTACCAAGCTAATAATCGAACAGATAAAGAAAAAGGCGATCCAAAAATTGGCGGCCATGCCTCTGGTAGCGCAAGTGCGTTGCACATCATGGGGGCTTTACATCTTTTGGTAAAAACCGGTTTCGATCACATCGCTAACAAACCGCATGCCTCACCGACAGATCATGCTTACAACTATTTATTAGATTTATTTTTAAATCCTGATTTAACAAAATTACCTGAAGAACAAAAAAATACTGCCATGATGGGATTACGTAAGTATTCAAAAAATGGTGAACCCGTTTTTCAATCCTATCATTCCGCTTACGATACCGATCATCATAATTTTTTCCCGTCAGGTACTGTTGGCATTCCGCCTGTGCAGGCTGGCTATTTAGCTTTAGCATATCGTTTTGCAAAAGATCACAAATACAATATTCCAGAAGCGCATTTTTGGGCCCTTACCGGTGATTCCGAATTTCGTGAAGGGTCTATGTACGAAGCCGTTCCTGATTTTGCCGATCGCGAAATTGGCAACTTAACCTGGATCGTCGATTACAACCGCCAATCCTTAGACGGTCACCGCATTATCAATGAAAAACAAATGAAGGGCACTGATGCCGACCGTATCGAACGCACCATGGCCGCTAACGGTTGGGAAGTGATCCAAGTTCGTCACGGCGCTAAACGCCAGTCTTTGTTTAAAAAACCAGGTGGCGAAGCATTTAAGAATTTCTTAGAGATCGAATTGCGTGATTACGAATTGCAAGCATTGCTTTTAGTGCAAGATATGAAGGCGCTAAAAAAAGGAATCGTCAAAGAACACCCGAACATGAAAAAGTTTATCGAAAGTGTTTCGGACCAAGAGCTTTACGATTCGTTCCGCGATTTCGGCGGACACGACATGATTTTACTAGCTGATGCCATGATGAAATCAAAAGAATCAAAACGTCGTCCAACAATAATTATTGCTCATACGTTAAAGGGCTGGGGCTTAAAAATGGCCGCAGCGCCAGGCAACCACTCAGCGTTAACGTCGGCTGAAGAAATTGAAGAGCTTCGTCAAAAGCAGGGGCTAAAAGGTGAAACACTTTTTGCAAACTTCGAAGCCAAATCTGCAGAGGGAAAGTTCTTAAAAGACCGCGGCGATAAATTGTTATCTGATATTAAAGAACAAACTGCGATCAAAGAAAAAAATATTAAATTTTTTGCTAATGAAATCGAAAAGTTAAGTGGTATTCCTGAAAAGTTAGACATCAATACAAAAATGGCAAGTTACCCACACACGCAGTGGATGCTTGGTCAGCTAACAGCAAAGTTAACCCGGATTGCAAATTCAGATTCTTCGAAAATTACTATCGAGCTTGAAAAGAAATGGAAAACGGCCGGCGAACTTTTTATGACGATGGCGCCTGACGTGGGGACCTCTACAAATTTAAATCCGGCAATGGATGGGAAAATTTTTGGCGCTCCCGTTGTGACAGATTTAGAAACTGACCTTGGCGTTAAAGACAACAAGCTTCCGGATTTAGTTCCTGGTGAAGAGGTTTCTGACCGCTTCTTACGATTTGAAATCGCTGAAGGTAACGTGATGTCGTGTGTTGGATCGTTTGGAAAAATGCGCGACATTATTGGCGTACCTATCATGCCGTTAATGACCGTCTACGATTTTTTCATCAAGCGTGCTCTAGATCAGTACTTTTACAATTTGTACTGGAAATCTAGTTTTATTTGCGTGGGTACGCCGTCAGGCGTAACGCTTTCACCCGAAGGCGCACAGCACGGTTGGAAATCAGATTTTCAAATTCCAAACCAAATTACATGGGAGCCTTTCTTTTGTATCGAAGTAGATTGGATCTTATCGGATACAATGAAACGTCACGTAATGAATGACAATGCTGGCCGTTGTGGAACGCTACTTCGCTTGGTCACTCGCGGCGTTGAACAAAAAGACATGATGAAGTTTTTAACAAAACAGGCCCGCTTTAAAACAGATCCATCTACCAAGCTTGCGCGTGCCGAATTTCCAATTGCAGGTGCAACAAACGAAGACGAAGTCACTAACGTTAGTGAAACGCAAATTCTGACACAAATCCGTGAAGAAGTTCTAAAAGGCGCTTACCACTTAGTTGATTACCGCGGCTATGCGGGCTACGAACCTGGTGATAATGTTGTGAATATTTTCGCAATGGGTGCCATGTGCACCGAAGCGTTGAAAGCATCTGAAGATTTATTATCTCGTGGAATTTACGCGAACGTCATTGCAGTAACCTCACCTGATTTACTTTGTGGCATTCAAGGCCACGAAAATGATTACAACTATTTACGCAGCGAACTGGGTATCAATCCAAATCTTTATTTAAATAAAGCTGGCGATGTTGGATCAGCAGATTTAGTGACTGTATCTGGCAGACGTATTCCAATTGTTAGCGTGCATGACGGTGAAGCGGGATTGCTAGATAATTTGGGATCAATCGTGGGTGTTCGCCAAGAAACCTGCGCCGTTCGAAAACATTCAAAGTGTGGAAGGCCTAATGAAATTTATCACTTTCACAGTATCGATGCTGAAGCTATAACGGAAGCGTGCGGAAAAGCCCTTTCTGAAACAGCTCTTGAAAAAGTTATTGTAACAAAAGTGTCGCTTGAAGATGTAGCCCA
>JAYTMU010000046.1:0-3815 GCA_043728195.1 Bdellovibrionales bacterium | reverse complement strand
TTGTGTTTGTTGAAAAACTTAATTAAGCACATTAGGAATAATCCGGTAAATCCTAGAAATATTCCGACTTCCCAAAAACTAAACTGTGGAATTCCATCAAAGAAATTAGGGTAAATAAGCCAGTATAAATCAACGTATTGCATAACTAATACAAGAACTGATACCGACACTAAGACCGAGTCATTTCTTTTTGCGCCACGCGGAAGAAGCGTTAAGAACGGCACGATAAAGCGAAAGATCAGTAATCCAAAAGAAACAGACATCCAGCCATTTAGCGAGCGCATGATATAAAATTCAGTCTCTTCGGGAATGTTTGCGTACCAAATTAACATGAACTGTGAAAAGGCAATGTACGCCCAGAATACGGTGAAACCCTTCAAGAATTTTCCAATATCATGTTGATGCTCTACTGTGACGTATCCAGAGATCCACTTTGAATTTTTCAACCACACGATCATGATTGCTAAAACGGCCATTGTAGATTGGATACTTCCTGCAAACACATAAAGCCCAAAAATAGTCGAATACCACGTTGGTAAAAGCGACATTAAAAGATCAAATGCAAACATTGTGAAAAAGATTGCAAAAAATGCGATGAACCCGATCGAGTACTTTAAGTTTTTGTGGGTCAATTCGTGGTCACCCGATTGATCTTGCTTTAGCGAATTGCCGACGATCAGATGGCGAAATACCAAACAGCCAATACCGAAAAGAGCAAAACGCAAAATAACAAACCACGGTTGCAAGTAAACAGATTTTCCACCAGTTAAGCTATGCGCATTAGCAGGATCGGCCCAGACGTATAAATATTTAAATCCGATGATCAATACGAAACTGGCTATAAGCATTACGGGTATAAAGCTTGTCATAGCCTCAGCGAAACGACGGATTGAAGCGCTCCATCCCGCTTTAGCCGCGTAATTAAAAGCGATAAAAAACATAGCTCCAACAGCTAGACACGTGAAAAATACAAAAGCAGTTAAATACGACGTCCAAAGACGTTCCGGGTTTTTTATAAATCCAAGAACAAAAGTAATAAAACCGATGAACATGAACGCTACGCTTGCGACCTTTAGTTGTGGCGGCGCCACAAACTTTGATAACTTTAATTCATGCGAATGAT
Organism: Bdellovibrionales bacterium; assembly: GCA_043728195.1. Lineage (GTDB taxonomy): Bacteria > Bdellovibrionota > Bdellovibrionia > Bdellovibrionales > Bdellovibrionaceae > Pseudobdellovibrio. Next base: position 2,692 of record JAYTMU010000046.1, on the reverse strand, counting down.
TATTTGATGCCATATATACCTATTTCGCTTCTTGTTGAAGGTGACGAACGTAGTTAACAACTTGCCAACGATAAGCTTGCGGAATGTGTGAAGCATAGGGACCCATTGTCCCTTGGCCCATAGTGATGACGTGATAAATTTGGCCATCGGACCATTTTACTATTTTCTCTGATAGTAGTGATGGTGGCTTTGAAGCCATTTTCTCGGCGATTGAAGAATTCTCGCTGCCTTGGCCTTTGGATCCGTGACAAAGTAAGCAGTTGGTTTGGTAAAACTTAAGACCTACTTTTAAAGTTTCTTCTGACATATCAGCAGCTAGCGGATTTTTATTTTTCGCCGCTTCATCAAAATTTGTTGCATACTTGTACGGAGTAAAACCAACGGGCTGAGTCCCCGCTGGAGGAACTCGCATTCCCGAATGATTCGGAGAATTCTCGTCGTACTCTTGCGGCTTAATCGCTGGTGATTCCATCATATCTTGGATCACTTCAATATTTGGTAAGGCCGTATTTTTGCCACAGCCAGAAGCTAAAACAAAAGTCGCCAGCAGCAAAACAGTAGTCATCGATTTTAAAGTATTTATCATATTAGTACTCCGCCATTTTCTTAACTTCTGCGGCGCCCAGTTCGCGAAACAAGCGCTCGACCTGCTCTTGATTGTAGCCGACGTCGTTTTCAGGAATGAAAATCGCAAATTTGTGCGACGTTAAGTCCTTATCGATAGTTGGCGGGTCAACACGAGGCATCTTGCAAACAACAAATAACGCAACCACCGAACATAAGGCTGAAAACAAAATAGTTAATTCAAATATAATCGGAATGAATGCCGGAAGAGAAAATAAGGGTTTACCACCGATATTTATCGGCCAGTCAGCTACAGACATATAATATGTCATCGCAAGTCCTGCTAGCATTCCAAACAAAGCAGCTGCAAACGTCACATACGGAATGCCAGAGCGTTTAATGCCACAGGCTTCTTCCATACCATGAATTGGATACGGCGAAATAGCGTCAAACTTAATGAAGCCAGATTCACGGACCCGCTTAGCAGCAGCTACAACTTGATGTTCTTCTAAAAAAATTCCGGCCATTCCACCTAAAGTTTTTTTACTTTTCATGAGTGACCTCCGGGTTCTTTTCCAACATGTAAGACTGGCTTAATTTCGGCAATCGATATTGCTGGGAACACGCGCAAGTAAAGTAGGAAAATCGTGAAGAACATTCCGAACGATCCCACTAAAATAAAAGTGTCATACATGGACCATGCATACTGACCCCAAGACGACGGAAGGAAATCTCGGTGCAGTGAAGTTACCGTAATTACGAAACGCTCGAACCACATACCGATATTTACGAATATAGATGCGACAAACATAACTGGAATAGACCTGCGAAATTTTTTGACCCAGAAAATCTGCGGTGCCACCACGTTACAGAAAATCATGATCCAGTAAGACCACGCGTAAGGTCCCAAGGCGCGATTCATAAACACGTAGCGCTCGTAATCGTTTCCTGAATACCAAGCAATTAGAAATTCAGCTCCGTAAGCATATCCAACCATTAGACCTGTCATCATGATGATCTTATTCATGACTTCCATGTGATCAATGGTGATGTAATCTTTAAATTTTGGAAAGCCGATGCGTACAAGGCTCATTAGCGTGATCACCATGGCAAAGCCTGAAAATATGGCTCCGGCCACAAAGTACGGCGGGAAAATTGTCGTGTGCCAGCCCGGAAGATTTGAAACAGCAAAGTCAAACGAGACTATGGTGTGAACCGAAATTACTAAAGGCGTTGATAAGCCCGCTAAAATTAAATAAAGCATTTCGTAATGAGACCAATTTTTTGCAGTCCCGCGCCACCCCATAGAAAGTATTCCATAAACAGTGTAGCGGATTTTATTCTTTGCACGGTCTTTAAGTGTCGCCAAATCTGGAATCATTCCTATGAACCAAAAAACGGATGACACAGTTGCGTACGTAGAAATGGCAAAAACGTCCCACAACAGAGGCGATCTAAAGTTGACCCATAATGGTCCCCGCTGATTCGGATACGGAAATAACCAAAAATCTAGCCACGGTCTACCCGTGTGGATCAATGGAAAAATTCCCGCAGTCATAACCGCAAAAACAGTCATGGCTTCTGCTGAGCGTGCAACAGAGGTTCTCCATTTTTGTCTGAATAAAAATAAGATTGCAGAAATTAATGTTCCTGCGTGACCGATACCCACCCAGAAAACGAACGTGATAATCATCGTGCCCCAACCGACCGGGCTATTCACACCTAATAATCCCATACCCGTTGAAACCACAACGGCGATCGTTAGGATGTAAAAAATAAATAAAGTTTTGGCACCTAAGAATAACGCGACCCACTCTTTTGACGGGATTGTCTCGACAGGTTCGCAAATGTCATCAGTAATTTCTTTTAAAGTTTTATTTCCTAGTACAAGCGGGGCTCTTTTCATTTCACTCATACGGGGCTCCCTTCGACTGCGGTCTGTTTCTGCTGGGCGTGATCTGCTGCGGCCGCGGCTTTCACAGTTACCAGGTCATTATTTCTAATTTTTGACTGGTAACGTACTGCAGGTTTTGCAAACCATTCCTCTAACAGTGCATACGAACGCTCTTCGGACTTAAATAATTTTGCTACACGTGAATTATCGTCATTCATATCGCCGAAAACAATA
>JAYTMU010000045.1:0-4094 GCA_043728195.1 Bdellovibrionales bacterium | reverse complement strand
GGAGCAATTTCAACTTGGCACAGTGATAACTTATCTGCGTTTGGATGCTTGTCTTTTACGGTGATATGGCCAATCACAACGTGCTGAAAATCTTTTGCCTTATTTTGAATTTCTTCGACCTCTAAACCAGCTTTGGTTAGCAGATCCGCAAGGCCTTGCGGATCTGTCATATAACTTTTAATATCGACAAATTCATTTATCCATTGAAGCGAAATTTTCATATCTAACCTACTTACTATATAACTTAGTTAACTACGTAATGCGACTATCACTGAAAAATCAAAACTGTTTTAAAAACCGCACATCATTCTGCGGAAATAATCTGATGTCATCGACGCCGTATTTTATAATCGCCATGCGCTCGACACCAAAACCAAAAGCAAACCCCTGCCATTTCGGGTATTCAACTTTAGCGAATTCGAAAACTTTCGGATTAATTAATCCACAGCCACCAATTTCGATCCACCCTGATTGTTTACACAACGAACAGCCCTTACCTTTACAAATCGGACACGAACAATCCACTTCCGCCGAGGGCTCTGTGAACGGAAAAAAACTGGGACGAAAACGCGTTTTTAAACCGGGGCCAAAATACTCTTTAACAAAATAAGAAATGGTGCCTTTTAAATCTGACATCGAAACATTTTCATCAACACACATGCCTTCGATCTGATGAAAGTTAGGAAGATGTGAAATATCACTGTCACAACGAAACACAGGCCCAGTACCAATAATACGAAGCGGAGGTTTTTCATTTTCTAATGAATGAATTTGAATGGGTGACGTGTGCGTTCTTAACACGTGTGTTTCATCCATAAAAAAAGTGTCTTGCATATCGCGCGCAGGATGATTTTTAGGAATATTTAGGGCTTCAAAATTATAATAATCTTTTTCAATCAGCGGGCCTGTGCGAAGCGCGTATCCCAAACGTGCCATAATTGCAAAAATCTCGTTCGTTACTTTATGGATTGGGTGTTCGCTACCCACCGGGTGGTTTTCCACCGGAAGGGTTAAATCCAATTTTTCATTTTCCATTTTTGCTTGGATCTCTTTTGATTTTAAACCAACTTCAGCTTCGGCGTAAAATGTTTCAAGCTCGGCCTTTACGTCGTTTACTAATTTTCCAAAAAGTGGTTTTTCCTCTTTAGGTAAGGTGACCATCATTTTCATGGCTTCAGTTAAGGCCCCGCTTTTTCCTAAAAACTGAACCTTAGCGTTGTAAAGCTCGGTCGAATTTTGCGCGGCTTGGAAAGTTTTCAAAGCACTTTCCTTTATAGAGTCTAATTTTGCTTGCGATTGTGAATTTGACATAGGATCTAGTATCTAGAATAATTTTAGTCTTTTCAAGTATTTAGCCTTATGCTAGGTTCCTTTTGTGGCGCATAAAAATAAGCAAAATTACAGTCCCTACAAAGCTAGGCTTGAAAAAGCTGGTATTGCGCCCGTGCAAAAGTCATCTGACCGCAGTTTTAAGGCTGAAAAGATCTATACCCCAGAAGAAGCCAACGACCGCTTAGCTGATATTTTTAAAAATCATGATTTTCATTGCAGCCATGCCGAACGCCAAAAGCTTGCGCAGTTTTACAACGTACTGATGCAGAACCAAGAACATCAGAACTTTACGCGGCTTCTAAAAATAAAAGATATAGCCATCAAGCATTTTATCGATTCATTAATAATTACCGAATTGTGCGACTTACAATTTCCACTGCTAGATTTGGGAACTGGTCCCGGATTTCCAGGAATACCACTAAAAATTCGCTACCCCGACAAAAAAATATTACTGGCCGAAGGCGTACAAAAACGAGTCGAATTTTTAAAACAGGTCCGTGAAAAGTTAGATTTAAAAAATCTAGATATTTTCGGCCGCAATATTAATGAATTTTTCGTCTATCCAGTAAACGGAGTCATCACGCGTGCCGTGGAAGACATACCAAATACTTTAAGAAATGTTCTGAGCTGTTTACAGCTTGGCGGTTGTGTCTATTTCATGAAGGGCCCAAATGTGGACCCAGAACTAAAAATGATACCCACCCAGTTAAACGAGTTCTACCAGCTTGAAAAAGACATCGCTTACGATTTAAAGCACACAGAAAATCACAGACGCTTAGTCATCTACCGAAAAATTAAGAATGCTCCGTTACCCGATGATCCAGATGAAGAGGTCGAATAAATGCAAACACAAATTATAACATCAGAGACAAACGAAAAACTAAAAGGTTTTAAAGCGTTACTAACTTCAAAAGGTATCAAAGATCAAAAGCGCTTCATCTTAAGTGGAGCAAAACTAATTCAAGAATTTCTAGCTTTAAAGCTGACACGGTTTCACGCGGTAGCATTTCTGTTCGAATCAGATGCGTGGCCCTACTTTACAGAAAAGAATATAGAAATTGAAAAGTTCGTTATTCCTAAAGCTAGCTTTAAAGAGCTTGATGTTATCGGCACCGGCGAAGTTTTATTAATTTTAGAATTTAAAGATTTTGAAAATAAAGATTTTCAGAAAAATCCTATCGATTTAGAATTAATCACACCCCTTGGCGATCCACGAAACTTGGGCGCCCTAGTTAGATCAGCGGTAGGATTTGGCGTGCACGAAATCATTCTAACAAAAGAATCTGCCCACCCGTACTTACCACAATCGGTAAAGGCCTCAGCCGGCGGCGTTCTTTACGCTAATTTCAAAAAGACCGAATTATCAATTTCAGAGCTACCCGTGGTTTCCCATAACTTTGCCTTAGATTTTGATGGTGATATTATCTCTGCGGTAGTTTGGCCTGCAAATTTGCGTCTGTGGGTCGGCGAAGAAGGTCCCGGTCTAAAAATTAGCGCCGCACAAAAAAAGAATTTAAAACTAGTAACTATTCCCACCCAACGTATCGAGTCGTTAAACGCAATGGTTTCAGCAACCCTTGCCATTTGGGAATGGAAAAAATCCATTTCGAAAAAGTCTTAGCTTTTTTGCTTCTGAATTGCTGGCTTTACTTTCGCCAGCTTCTCAGTTGCTTGCTTCTCAGTTGCTTGCTTCACTATTGCTGCGCCACTGTTGCGACTTGGGCTTTTGCTACTTACGGAAAAACTACATAAACTAACGCTTGCTAAATAATTGCATAAAGTATTTTTCCCCTCTGAAACTTGTATGCCTATAGGTATACAAGTTTCAGAGGAAATTATTCTTCAAATACAAAGCACTAGTCGCAAGTCCGCCCAATAGAGTGGTATTAAATAGGTGATTCTTTAAAATATTTTAATAGGGGCTCGAACAAAATCTAGTTTTCAACAGTTAAAACGATCAGTATTGCCGGATAAGCCAAACGCGGTAAAAGGCTTCTAGCACTATTTTTAAAGACATTTTACTTTGGCCTACGCGGCGGTCTTCGAACGTAATAGGGACTTCCAAGATGGGATAACCTTTTTTCTGCGCTTTGTATTTTAATTCAATTTGAAAACTATAACCGTTAGATTGAATTTCATCTAAGCCGATTTCTTTTAAAACGCCTGTATGCCAACCATTAAAGCCGCCAGTCCAATCTTGGACCGGGTAACCTAAAATTAAGCGCGAGTAAACTCCGCCGCCTTTTGAAATTAATTTTCTTATAAAACCCCAGTTAACGGTTTTACCGCCGGGTACGTACCTGGAACCAACCACAACCGGGCTTTGATTTAACGCACCAAGAATCTTTAGAAGATCTTCTGGAGTATGGGAAAAGTCAGCGTCCATCTCGATGACTGCATCGTAATAGTTTTCAATGGCCCATTTAAATCCTGCAATGTAGGCTTTGCCTAAACCATTTTTTTGCTCGCGAACCAATAAGAAAACGCGGGGTTCGGTTTGTCGAAATTGCGTTACCTGAGCTGCCGTCCCGTCTGGCGACGAATCATCTACAACTAGGACATCAAATTTCTCATGAAGTTTCATCAACGCTGGTAAAAGCATTCTGATATTTTCTAGCTCATTAAAAGTCGGAACAATGACTAATTTTTTCAAACTTATACCTTCCTACTCTTTTACTACCAAAATACCATACTATCTTACCTAGTTACTTAATCTCTCTCTTAGTTACATTCTCGGCGCAATCAATTAACGCAAACGGCAG
>JAYTMU010000044.1:0-11639 GCA_043728195.1 Bdellovibrionales bacterium | reverse complement strand
AATTTTGTGGTTAAAAGATCTGTGCCACCCATACGATGATTGAATAACAACATCGCTACATCATAGTTTCGATCAAACTGATAACCTTCTAAAGTATTTGGTGTCGTTGGATCATCACCACTAGCAACACCAAACTTGGCTGCGAATTCCCACTTGGTTTGCATTGGCATAACCATTTCAGCAGCAACCGCATAAGCGTTAAATTTAACCGGAGACGCTGCCACTTGTAATCCTGTGTCACCTGTCAAGAAACTGGCTTCTAATCTAAATTGGAATGCTTCCCAAGATCTGCCAAAGAATAAATTAATTGTTTGTGTCGACCAGCCAGAGCTTAAAGTTGCACCTGTAATAGGTAAAGCATTCGGGCCAGTTGCAGCATCGTTGGATTCAAAACTGCTGCGACGAGTTTGATGAAACAAACCAGCTTTGGCACCAATGTCTTTGTTGTCATATTCAAAAACAAAAATCTGATCAGATGCTGTTACACCCTGGCCAAAATCCTTTTGTGAAACTTTCGCAAAGATCGGCATAAAAGAGATATTATCTACGATAAACTTGTAGCCAATCATATCGCGCGTATCATTCCAATGCGCAAACGGATCATTTCCTGCATTATGAGTAATACCCATACCAAATTCGATTGGTGCACGACCCGCCACTAACGAGCCATATTCGTGATTTACATTTAAGTAAAGCTGGCTAATTCGCATTATACTAGCATCTTGATTTTCTGACGTCACATTCGGGCCATTTGGCGTTGAGCCCGAAGGGCTTAACCCACTTCCGAAAGTAGAACCCAACTGAGAATTTTTGTAAGCCGGATGTGCATTTGAAAAAACATCAAAACGACTGACGATATTGATCCCATCTGACGCTAGAATCTTTGGCTGCAAATACAAAAAGTTAAGGCCGTACGCTTTACGTTCTTTTGCATCTGCAAGAGAAGGTCTGTCAATTTCGGTGTATTCCAAACGGTAACCGCCAGTCCAATCGATTGAAAGCGCCAACGCGTCCGAAGTGGCAGTTAATGTAGAGATAATTAAACTTAAATATACAATTTTTTTCATAAGCAATCCTTTAATTTATTTTTGCACGATTCCCATAATGTCAGATTCTTTTACAATTTGAAGTTCTTCTGAATTAAATTCAATTTTCACTCCTGAATATTCCGCAAATAAAACAAAATCACCTAATTGCACATCTAGCGGACGAACAAGGCCTTTTTTGTTTTTTGCGCCATGGCCAGCTGCCAACACTTCGCCTTTTAAATGACCTTGAACCATTGAAGCTGAATCAGGAATAATTATCCCGCCTGCTGTTATTTTTTCATTTTCAACAACACGCACGACCAAACGATCGGCTAGCGGAGTGAATGCGTTTGCGTAATCCTTCATTTTTACTGGCTTCGATGGTTTAAAAACAGGGCCTGCTTTCGCTTTAGCATTTACGGTTTTTTTCTTCGCCACTGAAACATTTTTTTTCAAAGCAGGCTTCAGCTTCGGAGCTGAAACTTTTTTCTTCACAGAGGCTTTCGATTTCTTTGCTGGTACTTTATTCTTCGCGGCAGTTTTAGTCTTCGACGCAGTCATTTTCTTTTTCTTATTTGCCATGGCGGTTCTTTTCCTCTTCATAATATTTTTTATACATAATGTCCCACTCAGGCGAACCTTCTAAGACCCCGCGTTTAAGCGAAGCCACTTTTTCCCTAGCTTTTTTATCAATATCGTTGTGCTCTTTCACAAATTCAATGACGGCTTTTTTGGTCGCTTTCAACGCCAGGTCGTCGTCAGAAAAATCAGCGATATCATCGCCCCAAACTTTGTCAGTAATCAAATGAGCTAAATGACTTTGGCGATCTTCCGATAAAATCATAAAATAATTTTTCTTTCTTTAGCTAATTTCTGTTTTAAAATAGGAAACATTTTATGCCGCTGAAATTCGGAACCATGCTGGCGCTGAAGCTCATCGATCATGCCGCTGATTTCACGATCTAAATTTTCTTCTTTTTTGAACTCTTCAGTGATGCAATCAATTATGGTTTTAAGAACAACTCTTTCATCCACTTTTAAAGTTATAAGATTCTGAATTTTCCACTGGTTAAGGACTTTATCAGCTAGCCTTTGTATTTGACTTGTTGTGAGCTTCATCATTTTATGTCTTTATGCTCCTTATTTTGACCCAATTAAAGACCATTTGTAGACTGTTGACAAGCCTGAATGCTGCACCCGCTGTTGTCCTACGAATCTTACCGATCAGCTTATTTTGCCTGCCGGTAGGTGCTAGTGGAATTGCAGATTTGTGGCCCTTTCAAACAGATTCTGCATCCGCTCAAAAAATAGAAAATCGAATCGAAATGAACGAGCTTTCGGCGTCAACCCGCTATTTCGCACGCGGGCCCCAATTTAAAACAGGCCAAAAATGGAATGAAGCCAATTTTACTAAGCAAATTGAAAAGCAAAATTATCGCATTCGTAATGAAGCGCAAAGTTTGCTCGCGGGCGATGCTAAAAGAATAGAGCTTTCAGAATGTCTAAGCTTGCTGCCAAGGGAGCAACAATCGCAGATAAATGGGGAAAACTTCTACTGTTGGATCTGGCAAAATCATCGCAACCAAAATTTCTTAGTTGCGATATCTGCAGAACTTCGAGTTATCGGCACGTTGGTCGGCCTACCGTGGAGACCGCACTGGCATGCGGCACTTGACCCAGTTTTGGTCGCGCAATTTCGCGGGCAAGAGCCCGTTATGCAGCAAGAATTTAAAATATCGGACATACCGGTCGATTGCATGAACGCAGTTATAGCTATTGAGGACAATGACTTTCTAGATCATTCCGGGGTCAGTTACACAGGAATGACTAGGTCATTTATTAAGAATGTTATCAAGATGCGCGCAGCACAAGGCGGCAGCACAATCACCCAACAGCTTGTAAAAAATTATTTCTTAACACCTGAAAAAAGTTTGAAGCGAAAGTTAAAGGAAATTTATTTAGCTATCAAATTGGAATCGCAGTGGACGAAGGACGAAATTTTAGAAACATATTTGAATATAATCTATATGGGCCAATCCGGAGCATTTCAAGTTCGTGGATTTGGTGCAGCAGCTGATATTTACTTTGGCAAGCCGTTACCTAACTTAAATTTGGCCGAATGCAGTTTGCTTGCGGGTTTACTGAATAATCCTGCGCAAAATAATCCGTGGAAAAAAGCAGAAAAAGCATTAAATCGACGTAACACTGTCTTAAAAAAAATGTTGGATTTAAAGTTAATTGGCAAAACTGAATATGCGACAGCTTTAAGAGTAGAATTGCCAAAACAACAAATTACCAAAGCGGTAGAAACAGCTCCGTATTTTTTTGATGCCGTTCGCAAACAGATGGCACAATTAGGTATTGCAATTGAAGGCGCACAAATTTACACAAGCCTTGATCTTGATGCACAAACTGCAGCCCAGAAATCGTTGCTGACCCACATTGCAGAACTTGAATCAAATCGAAAAAACCTTCAACTGAACAAAGAAAGTGGTCGGCGTCTAGAAGGCCTGGTTTTATCAGCAGAAAATTTAACTGGCTTAGTCACCGTAGTGGTTGGGGGGCAGAATTATCGGCAAACCCAGTTTAACCGTGCAGTGGACAGTCATCGCCAAATTGGCTCATTAGTAAAACCATTTATTTATTTAACAGCTTTGATAAATGGCGTTGATGGAAACTCGAACATTAACCCTGAAACTGTTATTACAGATGATAAATTCGAATGGGTGTTCGACAAAAAAAAGTGGGTTCCAGAAAATTACGAGCGAAAATTTAATGGTGAAGTCCCCTTGTATTATGCGTTAAAAGAAAGTTTAAATGCAGCGGCCGCCCAGCTAGCGCAAAAAGTTCAACTGGGGAAAATTATTTCAATGTTACAGAATATCGGCTTCACTTCAAAGCTGATCGAAAATCCGTCGCTTAGCCTTGGGGCTACAGAACACTACCCGATCGAGGTTCTTCAGGCCTATCAAACTTTAGCCAACTTCGGCGCCTATCAGACTCCATCCTTTATCGAACGAATCGAGGACCGCGAGTCAAAAATTGTATATGAATTTAAAGCGCAGACTGAAGCGCGCCTTGATTCGGCACAAACCCAAGTCTTAGTTGGTATGATGCAAGAGACTCTGAAATCTGGCACGGCGAAATCAGCAAAAGGTTACGGTTGGAACCAACCCTCAGCTGGCAAAACCGGGACGACGTCGAATAACAAAGATGCATGGTTCGCAGGGTTTACTCCGCAGCAGACATCTGTTGTTTGGCTTGGCTATGATCAAAGCTTATCAAGTAAATTAACTGGCGGCAGTGGTGCCGTTCCAATATGGCTAGGTTTAATGAAACACTACAATGAGCGCTGGTTTGCTGATGACTTTGCATGGACAGAAGCGGTCGAGAAACGAACAGTTAAATTGTTTCAGACTGAAACTGAAACCGAACTTATCTTCAAAAAATAATTTTAAATTTCAACCGCCTGGCCTTCGAAAGCGTAATCCCATTTAAAACTTTTAGCTTTAACTAATTCTGGAAATTTTTCTTGAAGAATTACTTGGGCATCTTTCTTTTGCTGATCAATAGCCTGCAAGTCAGCAGAAGGGTCATGGTGAGCAAAAAGTATTTGTTCAACACCAAAATTGGCAGCAACTTGAAAGCCTCGATCACAAGTTCCATGGCCCCATCCTTGTTTCTGCGTCATTTGCGATTCAGTGTACTGCGCATCAAAGTAAAGCAGCTGGATGTTTTTAAAAAGTCCACCATCTAAACCTAACTGGGCCATCGACGTCCGAATAGCTTCATGATCAATAGCGTGCCCGTACGCTTTAGCATTTTTCTCGACACGAAAACCATAACACGGATCTGGATGATCCAGCTGGTAGGCCGTTACATCAAAATCCTGAATGGTTACTTTCTCATACGGCCGGATCGTGTGAAATTTTATGTTGGCCTGCAAACTTTCAAACGTAATTGGAAAAGTAGGTTTCGCAAACATTTGCCTAACGATTGATTCGGTTTCTTTTTGCACGGAATAATAATGAATCGTTTTACCTTTAAAAAAATGCGGAGTAAAAAAAGGCATTCCCATAATATGATCCAGATGAAAATGTGACATCAAAATGTGATACTCATTTAGCGTCTTTATTGCACCCGATTGCACTAACGAGTCATTTAAGTTCTTTAAACCACTACCACAATCAATAATTAAAGATTTGCCACTGTCAGACACTTCCACGCACGTTGTACCAGTTCCATAGCCACCAATTTGCGGCAGACTTTTCTTCCCTAAAAAAGCATCAATTTGCGAAGCCGCAGAATTTCCTACGCGAAAAAATTCGACCATTAAATTTTTGAAATGTTGGGCCCACTGCTCAGTCGTCATAGAACTTGGTATCGACCCGCGGACTCCCCAGAACTTTATTTTCATCTTACTATTTTTTCTTATCTGATAAGCTGGGTCACTCCGCTTTTGGCAAAAATAGACTAGACTTACAAATGGTAGCAATAAAGCCATAACCATTTGGCTTTGAACTTGCTACCCTAATGACAGAGCCTAAATTGATATTAAAACGAACCCATTGCTTGCTAAGAGGACATAGTGAACCTGAAGCGTTACGAAGACATTATAGCTGTACAGACTGCTGAAGGAATTACGGCCTATCACGCACGCAATTTAGAAATAGCAGAGCTTAGTCCTGAAGCCTTCGCGCTAATGAGCCAGATTACTCTTCGAACAAATGCGGCTCCGCAAACTGTGCTAAATGACCTGCCAAATGATTCCGAAGCAGCGACGTCTTTACGCCAATGGCAAACTGAGGAAAACCCAGATATTAAATCAGGTTATGTTGGGTACGGAATTAAATCGTTAACTTTAAATGTAACTCAGATTTGTAATTTAAAGTGCACCTACTGCGCAGCCGGCGGCGACGGCACTTACGGCGATCCGGTCACGCGCATTAACGTCGAAAAAACGCTACCGCAATTAAAATTTTTTCTTGAAAAGCTACCAAGCGGTAGTCACTTCAATTTGTCATTCGTTGGCGGGGAACCCTTTCTTTATCCCGAAGGAATGAAAGTTATTTATGACTATATACAAGATGAAGGCTTTAAACGTAACATCACATGTAAGTACATGGTCACTACGAACGGAACTTTAATTTCCGATCACGCATTAGAAATGCTTAAGTCCATGAAAATCCACGTCACTGTCAGTTTGGACGGAGTGGCGAAAATGAATGACTCTGTTCGTCCGGGTAAAGACGGCAAAGGCTCGACAGAACAGACCTTAGCTGGAATTAAAAAATTAGTCTCTATTCGCGAATCACTTGCTTCGATTGGTATCAGTGGAGTCTATTCCGCAACAAATCTGAACGTAAAAGAAAGTTACCTGTTTTTTAAAACGCTTGGAGCGGACTGGTTTGAATTTAATTTTTCGTATACCGAAAAAGATCCTGCAGCACAGTTGGAATATTTATCACAAATGAAACAAATCGCAGAGCTTGCATGGCAAGAAGGCGGCGAAACTGAACTGAGACGCATTAAAGCTTTTAACGCCTATTTTGAAACCTTGGATTCGCAACAACGCATCGAAAATTTCTGTGGTGCTGGTAAAAGTTACTTAATGATTGATGCTAAAAATCAATTGTACACCTGCCCCTGGGTAGTAGGCGAAAAAGCTGAAATCGTTGGAGTGGGCTCTAATGTTGACCTAGAGAAGCTTGAAAAGTATCAGAAACCCCTGATTGAACTTAATAATTGCCAAACATGCTGGGCACGGTTTGTTTGTGGCGGGGGCTGTATGTTCATAAATCGTGCCCATACAGGTGATAAACATTTAAAAGATGAAATGTTCTGTGAACGCACAAGGGGCTTGATTCTTCTAGGGATTATGTATTATAAAAGAGCTAGAGCCTAATTTAAAGGCAAGGGAAACAGTATGAAAACGACCATGACAAATACTCTGAAGCACATTGTAAAAGTTAAGCCGGCTAAGCGAATTAGAACCAGCTCGACAGGTCTTGCATGCATTCCTTCTGGCAATCCACCAGATGCTGCAAACTAATTAAAAACACTGTCATCAGATCTTCCTTAATAACTAAAATATGAAAAAATCGGTCTCATCGCATCCAGAGGAAAAATCTGGCTTAAGTTCCCTAACTTGGCGTCAGCTAACTATCCGAATTCTTTTTGCCGTCCTTGCGGCGGCTTTAATTTCATTTTTAAAATTAGATTACATTGAAAGTTACTTTTATGATCTGCGCGTTAGCTTAAAAGCTGCCGTTGGACTTTCAAATCTTAAAAAATCAGAAATAGTTTTAATTAAAATAGATAGCAAAACTGTAGAACGCTTCCAAGGCTTTCCAAATTATCAAATCCATGCCGATTTTTTAAATCACCTTATCAAAGACCTTCCACGTTTTGTGATCTATGATTTTAGGCCTAAAGACGGCGAACTGAAAGACATTGATGGCGATATGCTTCAGCGTAAGTCATTTTTTGATATTGCCAGCCAATTCGGAGATTTTTATATTCCGACGGACGATTTAGAAATGAAAGGCGAAACTGGAAAGTTAAAATTAAATCCTCCTTTAGAGAATTTAAAGATTTATCCCGGTATTAAAACCTCTGACACCATTTTATTTGCCAAAGATGGTGTGTACCGCCGCATGATGATTCGGTACCAAGAACAAAAATTACTTCACCCGATCGTTGCTGAACATTACAACCCGGTTATTCAAAATATTGACGACATCCGGGGACGCTTCGTATTTTTCGATTCGGACCAAGCCTATATTGATTATCACCCAAATGGCTCGTTTAAATCCTATTCATTTGAAGACGTTTTAAATGGAGTTTTTCCGAAAGATGCCTTTCGCAATAAAATTGTAATCGTTGGTACAGACACAGGAAAGTCTGTTCGCGAATATGCGCTAACTCCGTACTCGCGCGAAATCAATGCGATGACGTCCATTGAACTACACGCAAATATGATTCAAACCCTTTTAGATAATAGTGCACCAATTCGACTGCCTAATTGGGTTAACATATTATTGACGTGTTTAATTTCTGTTTTAACTGTGCACGTTGTTTTAAGCTTGAAACCATCGCGTGGCTTGCTGCTGTTAGGTTCAACGTTACTTGGGTTCACCGTTTTTGCATTTCTACTTTTTTTAATTTTAGGCGTATGGATCGATATTGCCCATCCGTTTCTGGCCATATTTCTTTGTTATTACTTTTTTATTCCTTACCGCTTAATTATAGAAAACCGCCGTAGCTGGGAATATTTTCAGAAAAATAAGTTATTGAAGCAAGTGGAAGAGCTAAAAACTAATTTTATTTCGATGATGTCGCATGATTTAAAAACTCCGATAGCTCGTATTCTAGGAATGACAGAAGTCATTTTAAAAGAAAATGTGGTGTTAAGTTCAAAACAACGTGAAGCTGTAGATACCATCAACAGCAGTTCGAATGACTTGTTAAAATTTATCAATGCCATCCTTCAGTATGGCAGCATAGAAAGCCAGGGCGTTGAACTTCACCGTCAGTCAAAAGATATCAATCAACTTATTCTTGACGTTATCAAGAAGCATGAGTTTTTGGCGCAGGTAAAACGAATAAAAATCGTACAAGAACTTGAGCCTTTATTTCCAATTTCAGTAGATCCCGAGCTGATGAAACAGGTCTTTTCAAATCTGATTGAAAACTCGATTAAGTACAGCCAAGAAGATTCGATTGTCATAATTAAAACACGGGAACATGGAAACGAAATTGTAATCGATATTATTGACCGTGGTATGGGTATACCCACTGTTGATCTTCCGAACATCTTCATGAAATTTTTTCGCACGCACGCTGTAAAGACCTCAACCATAAAGGGTTCGGGCTTAGGGCTTTACTTAGCTTCCTACTTCGTTGAGCTGCACCAGGGCCGCATAACCGTCTTCAGCGAGCCCGAAAAGGGCTCTCAGTTTACGGTAAGCCTTCCACTAAATAATTAGTTCAGGGTGCTTTATTAAATCTTTTGTTAAATCTTATTGGCATGAAGAAAATTTAAGCAATTTTTGTCAGGATATGATAAAACTTCCCATGAACGAATTTAGAATTGAAACAATCTCGGGGGAGACTTTATGTTAAGCGTTCTTGTTGTAGACGATGATCAGGCCCAGCGCCTGACTGTTCGATCAGCCCTTGAAAGTGCTAAGAGATTTGCTGTTGAAGAAGCTTTTGACGGCATCAATGCTATCGAGAAAGTTAAAGATACGGCTCCGACAGAACGTCGTTACGACATCGTCATTCTTGACGTCGATATGCCCCGATTAAATGGCCTAGAAACTTTAAAACAAATCAAAGAATTTGATCCGGGAATTATAGTTCTGATGTTAACAGCACATGCGACTGTAGAAGTTGCGGTTCAAGCTGTTCGCGATGGAGCCTATAATTTTCTTTCTAAGCCATTAACGGGCGATGATCTGATTCTGTTAATTGATAAAGCGATGAACGCTCATACATTAATTTCAACTTTAGCAGTTTCGTCACCCGTGTTTGTCGATGAAGGTCGTAAAATTATTGGCAACACATCGCAGATGCAAAAAGTTTTCAATGTCATTCACAAGTTAGCCAAAGTAGATACTCCAGTTCTTATTCGCGGAGCATCGGGCACCGGCAAAGAGCTTGTGGCAAAAGCAGTGCATTTTAATTCATCACGAAAAGATGAAAAGTTTGTCGCCATTAACTGTTCGGCTATTCCTGAGAATTTATTTGAATCTGAACTTTTTGGTCACGAAAAGGGTTCGTTTACCGGCGCTAACGAACGTAAAATTGGAAAATTTCAGTTTGCTGAAGGCGGCACTTTATTTTTAGATGAAGTTGGCGATATGCCACCTATGATGCAGGTCAAAATTTTACGTGTACTACAAGAAAAGTTATTCACTCCAGTTGGCTCTAACCGCGAAATTTCGTCAAATGTGCGAATTATTGCTGCTACCAATCGCCCGCTTGAAGAAATGATGAAAGATGGTCGCTTCCGCGAGGACTTATTTTATCGCTTAAACGTAGTACCTATATTTTTACCACAACTTGCTGATCGCAAAGACGATCTTGAAGTTTTAATAAATATTTTTATTAAAAAGTTTAATCAAGTACACAATAAGAAAATCGCGGGCGTTACTAAGGATACTTTAACGGTGTTAAAAAAATACGGATGGCCTGGAAATATTCGTGAACTTGAAAATGTGATAGAGCATTCATTTGTTTTAGAAACAGGAAACAGAATCAGCTTATCAAGCATTCCAGAATCAGTTTTAGAAGCCGTCGGAGTTAATTTGATCGAGACAATGGGACAAATTCAGAGTCAATCTGAAACTCTAAAAAATTCTGCACAGGTTCTGAGCGGTGGTGAATTTGAATTAGATGATGGATTAGATGTTGACTCGGATATTGACGATGAACTGCTTGATGATTCCGATGCAGATGACGTTAGCATTCCAATGCCTGCAAACGGTTTATTAGATTTCAATGCGCAAAAAGAAGAGTTCGAAAAGCAGTTTATAATCAAGGCTTTAAAGACTTTTAAGGGACGTATAAATCAAACAGCACTACATGCAAATATTCCGAAAAAAACGTTGTTACGAAAAATTGAAAAATACGGAATCGTGGCTAAAGAATATGCAGAACCAAAAATCTAATTTTTGGTTTTTTTTATTTTTGGTGCGCTGTTTTTTTATAAATAGATGCTGTTGACTGAAATTTCCAAGATCGCTAGCGTTGACAACCTTATGTCAATGAATCCGTTACCACCACAGGCTTATACCAAAGATGTTTTGCAGAAAGCATACACGTGGTTACTTACGCAAAGCCCTGCTATAAAAGAAATTGCCTCGTCACAAGAAATGTTGATCGGACTTTACTTGAAAGCTCAACGTAATGGTGATGCCTCTTTGGAAACTCCAAGTATTCAAAATTTCAAACAAGAATTAAAATCCTTAGCCGGCATCATGGGTGATTTACAACCTTCAGTAAAACCGCAAACTGCCGCTACACCGGTAAGCGCGCAAACTCAGCACCACGCACAGTACCAACAACATGCAACCCCATCGGCAAGTTCCTCTGCTACCCAACACTCATTGATGTCTTCATTGGACCCAACATCGCTGCAAGCGATTGCCGAAGTGAAACAAACTTTAAATCTAAGCTCGGATACTGAGGCACTTAGGGCCTTGATAGCCTTAGGACACAAGCAATTTAAGAAAATCTAAATTTCGCCTAGCGCTAAAGCCAATTCTTGGACTTAAAGCACTGCCCAAGTGCTAATCTTTTTGATATTTTAAATAATTACATATTGAAGGAGCTAACACGTGTCTGTAGCGAACACCCCGGATTACAAAAATACGATTCGATTGCCGCAAACTGATTTTCCGATGAAGGGTGATTTGCCAATTAATGAGCCGAAGATTATTGCTAAATGGGACAGCGACAAAATCTACGAAAAAATTCAGCTTAAAAATAAAAACAATCCGGGCTTCACTGTTCCAGATGGTCCACCTTACGCAAATGGTTCAATTCATATCGGACACGCGCTGAATAAATCTTTAAAAGATTTTGTTTTAAAATACAAATCCATGA
>JAYTMU010000043.1:0-38088 GCA_043728195.1 Bdellovibrionales bacterium | reverse complement strand
TTAAAACTGTGCAGGTTCGCATCAGACCCTAAAAAATTAACTCCGATAACCTGTTTTGGAAATCGTTTGCGAATTTCCCCTAACTGCGCGTCTAATTTTTTGTAATCGCTGGATTCGAAAACAATAGCGTCAGCACCGTTAGCAAAAGAAAGTTCTAAGTCTTTAATATGATCTTCTAAGTTTGCGTTGATGTAGCCTACTACCCAAAGCTGAACTTTGTTTTTAGAAAGTTTTTGTAACTGGCTGCGTGGGTGTTCGTAATTTGCAGTCGATGCCATGACAACTCCGGTGTAAAAAATCACTGTTAGTAAATTTTTTATAAAAAATATCATTGGCTTAAATTAATCTGCAGGCGTAGCTGCGTTGAATCTTCATCAAAGCCGATATAACTTAAGATGCGTTTAATTTTCGCAGTATTTTCGATCGTAATCCACGTAGATTGGGTTCGCATCTGTGGATCTGGGTTTCGTGTGGCCCAGTAGTGAAGTTCAAAGGTGGTTTCTGTCGCAGAAGTTAGTTCCCTAAGTAAAAGGTGCAAGCTAAATTCATGATCCTGGCATTTTGCAGTCCATGAATGCGGTTGGAGACCTTTCGTGATGGTGCAGTCATGCCAAAAGCTACCCTCGCTGCTTAGAAAATCTAAACTTAGTTGCTCGGGCTTTAGTTCTTTGTGCGGCGGAAATTGGGCCTGCGTGTTTAAAGCACTGAAAGTTAAAAAAATCAGCGCGGTGAAAAAAGCTTTCATTTAGATCCTGCTTTGAAAAGTTTTAGTGAATCATCTATCCATGTTTTAAAGTAAAGCGCATTGGTATAAATGCCATGATTATCGCAGGCATAACTGCCACGGCTCGTGATACCAAAAAAATAGTACTGTCCCTGGTGCTGTATAAAAGCAGGTCCTCCGGAATCACCAACACAGGTTCCATGTCCGTTAGATTCATCCAAGCGAATTTCGCTTGGCAAAAGCGACTCTAAAATGGCAGTTGTCATCAGTAGATCGTCTTCACCTTGAAAATCAATTTTATAACATTTTTGTTTTTCGCCGACTTCGGGTTCATCGCACGTGATGTCGCCGGATTCGATTGCTTTTTTTAAGTTAGGAAATTTTTTTTCATTTATGTTTTCGATTCGCACATGAGTTACTCCGTAACCCGCCATTGTCACTTCAGTTCCCTTGGTTAGTAATAATTCGTCGTGAAGAAACTGAACAGGTTTGTATCCGGTTGGCAATTTACCAGCAAACTGGATAAGACCAATGTCGTTCCATTCCGAAGGTTTTTCTTCGTCGCCGGTGTAGGCCGGATGTGAAAGTATCGCCGTGGCGCGGCGAACAAATTCACTTTGAATGTCAGGCTCTCGGGCGTTTAGCGTCGCAGAAAGTTCATTGCCAAAAACAACACGCAGATTTTGCGGTTTCGTTGTTAAACAATGGGCAGCCGTAATAATAACAGATTCACTGATCAGCGTACCTGTGCAAGCAGATTGATTTTCCATATCAAAAATGCCAACCGTTGAGGCACCTATAGTTGAATTCTCTGGCACGTATTTACCGCCAATAATTCCTTGTGCTTTGTTTTCGTTGTAAAGGCTGTCTTTATGAAAGGGCGAACATGCCGCAGCAAAAAGCAGCAAACTTCCGACTAGAAATAGATTCATTTTTTCCCCTCGTGCAAAGCGTTTTTATAGGTAAGTCCAGTGCCTACGGCAAGATAAATGTGATAAAAAAATCTGATGATAACCAACGATGTTCTTCGCAGTATTCGGTACATGTTAAATATAAATGACCAAAAAATTATCGAGATTGCAAAGCTTGCGGATTTTGATTTGCCTTTATCAGAAGTGCAAACGTATTTACTAAAAGACGACGAGCCCGGTTACCAGCCCTGTGATGACCAGTTTATGGCGCATTTTTTAGATGGGTTGATCTATTTCAAACGCGGTCGCGATCCATCAAAGCCGCCTGTTCCGCTTGATATTCCAGTAACAAATAACACGGTACTTAAAAAGCTGCGGGTAGCGTTTGAGCTTAAAGAAGAAAATATGCATCAGCTAATTGAAACAGGCGGGTACCGCGTTGGCCGTTCTGAACTGAGCGCTTTTTTACGCAAAAAAGATCATCCTAATTACCGAGCGTGTGGTGACCAGGTGCTGCGCTATTTTTTGAAGGGCCTAACCTTGCGCTTCAGGGGTTGATGCACTACGATTTACTTTGAAAGTTGAGGTCATATGTCTGATCAATTAAAAGAAGAAATTGAACGTCTTAAAGCCGAAAATGAAGCTTTAAAAAGTAAAAAATCTGGTGGCACACTGACAATGAAAGTCAGTGAAAAAGGTGCTTTGTCAGTTTACGGAATGGGTCGTTTTCCGGTAACTTTGTACAAAGAGCAATGGAATAAGTTACTAAGCATTGCTGATGAACTTAAATCATTTATCAAAGAGCATGATTCCAAATTAAAAACCAAAGATTAAGCGGGTAGCAGAAACGTCCTATGGAAATCACGCAGGCAACTATCCTTAATGCCATTATTGATGGAATACTGGTGGTTTCTCCGGATGGAAAAATTGTTTCCTACAATGATCGGTTTTTAGAACTTTGGCAGATTCCTGTAGACGTTGTTGCGCTTAAATCAGATGACCGGGCCTTAAAATTTGTAGCGGACCAGCTGATCAATCCCACGGAATATTTCGAACGCGTTTCCTACTTGTACGCTCATGAACAAGAAAAAAGTTTTGAAGAAATCAAGTTGAAAGATGGTCGTGTCTTTGACCGGTACAGCGCACCACTTGCGGATGAGTTAGGCTTACACATCGGCCGCATTTGGTTTTTCAGAGATGTATCCCATCAAAAACAGGTCGAAGAAGCACTGGTAAGCCAACAAAAAATGATGGCCCGTACTGCGCGCATGTCAGCACTGGGTGAAATGGCTGGTGGTATTGCGCACGAAATTAATAATCCACTTGGAATAATACATGCGCATGCTGAAATGCTTAATGATTTGACCGAAGACCAGATGCAATATGCCACTGTTAAAAAGGTCGCAGCGAAAATTCGCGATACCAGTCGTCGTATAGCCAATATAATAAATGGCCTGCGCATTTTTTCTCGTAATGGTGACAGCGATCCCTTCGAGCAGTTAGTGCTTTCTTCAATCATCGAAGACACCTTAAGTATTTGCGTCGAAAAATTTCGAACCACGAATATTAAAATCAAGTTTGTACCGTCTGATAAAACGATAGTGGTCGATGGTCGGGCGACACAGCTTATGCAGGTTTTTTTAAATTTATTAAACAATGCAGCTGATGCGACTGCGGATTTAGACACAAAATGGATTACGATAACTTTAGAACAAACTGGTGACAAAGTCGAAGCCTGCATTATAGACAGCGGAATTGGTATCGATGCGGCAATAGCCGAACGAATTTTTCAGCCCTTTTTTACCACGAAGGCAGCTGGACAAGGCACTGGTTTGGGATTAAGTATTTCTAAGGGCATTATCGAAGATCACGAAGGAAAACTGTTTTTCGACGAGCGTTCACCGAACACATGTTTTAAAATTATTTTGCCAGTGCATCAAACTAAACGTTAGGAATAAAATGGGCGAACCCTCACACACACTTTTGCTGGTTGATGATGAAATTGATCTTCTTGAGATTTTAGCCACACGTTTTGAAATGGCAGGCTACAAGGTTTTTACTGCAAACGATGGTCGACAAGCATTACAAATTCTTGAAAAAGAGCATATCGATCTTGTCGTAACTGATGTGCAGATGCCTGAAATTACAGGTGTACAGTTGTTAGAAATAATTCGTGCAAAAGATGCAGTGCTGCCTGCGGTTATTTTTATCACTGGCTACAGCTCAATTACCGCAGAACTTGCTTTTGATAAGGGTGTGCAAGCTGTTTTCGGAAAGCCGTTTGATTTTAAAAATTTGCTTGCCTGTGTTAAAAAATTCTTATCCGCCAACAACGAACGCCTTCGCCCCCGCGATTTCCGGGAATCGCTGCAGACAAAATTTAGTGTTTCGTTCGACACCATAAAGCATGCCCAGGATGCACACTTACTTAATATTGGTAAAGGTGGATTTTTCATGGGTATGGATTTGGAATCATTGCCAGCAGTTGATACAAAAGTAGAATTTCACATTCGCTTCAATCAGGGCCTTACAGAAATTAAGGGTCGAGGGATTGTCAGATGGATAAGAAAAGAATCTGAAAATAATTTACCAGTAGGCTGCGGTGTAGAATTCGAAGAGCTGGATGAAAATTCGTCAGCGCAGGTTATTGCGTTAATTAATTCTATTCGCACCGGTAAATACATACCACGATCATAAAACTACTTGGTAATCATGAAGAAGGATCTGGCGTCCGTTTCTGCAGCAGCTTGCACGGTAAAGTAATACCTCGAAATTTCGATTCCTGAACTTGTTCGTACTTCAATTTTCCACTCGCCGGGCGTGTAATTTGATTTAAAGGCGTAGCCTCGGTATCCTAGTTCACGGCCACCTTGAATTTTCAGTGGTATTTTATCCATAAGTTCCCAGTCGTCTTTTTTATTTTTTTGATGCCAATGGATAACCACTTCATCAGAGATTCTTGCTGGCGAATAAATTTGTGCAAAGAAATAAATTTTATCCCCAGGTATGGCTTTAAAATTCTTATCAGAATCGCGAAAAAAATAGGGCCATTCACGTTCGTAACTTAGTAAATAGTTGCCATCTTTTTTCTCTACAAAGTGATAAACGCCCTGAGTTTTCACACTTAGGGGAACTGGTGGTATCCAACCTAAGAAATAGAAAACAAAAAATAATATCATAACAGAACCGGCCGGAGCCATGACGGCACGAAAAAGTACAGGCTGCTCCGGGATAACACGCCACAGTTGTTTATATTGTAAGTAAAGTATCGCCAAAGTTGTCAGCAACGAAAAAATAAACGGGACGAACCCGACAAAACCAAATAAAATCGGAAACAAAATCGATAAGAATGAAAAAACACAAATAGCGTAAAGTCCAATCTTAAAGCTAACATTGGCACGTTTAATTGCAGGTAGTTCATTAGCTAACAAAAGACCAATAATAAAAAGTAGAAAAACAAAACTACTGAAGACGCTGGCACTTTTAATGTAAAACAAAGAGTAAACGCTAAGCAAAGACCCTAGTAAAAAGTGCATGATAAATGTTCGGTAATTCCAGATGCGTATCATCATTCCTTGCGGTCGCCATTTAACTAATCGGTGCAATAATTCATAGTGAACTAGAACTGCAATGACTGCTAAGTAGCTTGCTTGCTGTATGATAGAAATAACTTCATCCGGAGCAGCTAACATCCAGATGTCGAAAATAAACCCTCCAATAAAGAATGCAATTTCTAAACTGGACTCGTGTTTTGCGAAAAAATCTGACAAGCGGGCTTTAAGCATGTTGTAATTGTGCTTGATATTGAATCTACGTTGCAATAAAAAAGGCTGATATGAATGAAGCTTCGCCCATGGTCGGTAAATTTGCGTTTTTAAAAGTGGTTTCAAAGACGACTATCGGAGCCTTTCTTCAAAGTGATACCGATAAGGATCTGTTACTTCCATTTTCAGAACAGACAGATGAGCTACTACTTGGTGATGAAGTTCTGGTGTTTGTATATCTTGATAAAGCAGACCGTCCGTGTGCATCCATGCGCATTGAAAAATTTTTGCAAAAAACGTCCGCTGTATTTAAGGAAGACCAGCCAGTTGAACTATGGATATACCGTAAGACCGAGCTTGGCTACAAGGCCATCGTGGACGGTCAAACAATTGGAATTTTATACGAATCAGACGTTTTTAAAAAATTAAGTTATGGTGAAAAAGTGCAGGGTTTTATTGGTAAAAAAAGGCCTGACCACAAGTTAGATCTAAAACTCAGTCGATCGGGTCACGATGCCGCAGGCGATATAGCTCCGCTGATATTAAAAATGTTATCTGAGCAGAATGGATTTCTTGCGTTAAATGAAAAAACACCGCCAGAAACCATTTACAAACTTTTTGCTGTCAGTAAGAAAAAGTATAAAATGGTTTTGGGCGGCTTGTATAAGCGAAAGCTCATCACAATACACGATGACGGCATTCGATTAGTTAATCCTCTATGTTAACTCACACAGCGCTAGCTTGAGTCTCTTCAAAGTCGATAACAGGTATATCGGAAATTTTCGTTTTGCGACGAGACTGCATCGAAGCCAGTCGTCTGTGCTTTCGACGTAGGACCTGGGTTAGCGTTTCACAGACGTCGTGAACGCAGGTGTAAAAGTGATCACCACTACGCTCCACTCGGATAATTGATTTAGAATTCGGAATTTTTAGTAAAACAATACATTCAAAATGCGGGCGACGGTTTTCGGTACGGTGTCTATCTTTATGAACGGTCACTTGCGCTTCTGATTTGGGAAACTGTTGCAAAAAAGGATAGATCGTATCTTCGATCTTATCTTGTAAGTAATTCTGCAAATTTTCTGTAGGCTCGAAATCTCGAATAACAATTTTTGTTTGCATTTTTTCTCCTTCGTTTAAGCGGTGAAAGTCTTTCACCGCTTGCAGTATCGCCGTTTGAGGCTACGAAGTTAAAAATAAAATTGATCGTGTGCGCACAAACAGCCTAAGGTGTGGATTTTGGTCGTGGCCAGACGAAATCTTGTGGCCGAGAATAGAGTTTTCTCAACACTGAGGAATAAATTAATTTTCTTTTTGGCGCATGAATATGCCGTGCTTTCACTGCTAGCAGCAGCGCTAACGAGAATGCCACCGATACATTAATAATACCCATCGAGGCAACACCACAAACGGCTAACCAAAAATCCCAGCTGTCTACCATTGCTGTTGGTAGTGAATAAAGTGCTGCGGTTAAGGCTCCGCTAGATAAAGTAACGTGCCTAACTTCAATTTGTATTCCAAGAAACTGCAGAACAACGGGGAATAATCCCAGTAAAAATCCAAGCGATATACTGGATGCAATTCCTAAAATATTTCGTTTTAAAAATAGTGAAAATGTTTTTGCACGTAACGGTCCCATGACAAAAATCATTCGCCTATTAGCAGCCAAGGCTGGTGCGATTTGATGGTACGTAAACCAATTTTCGATCCAACCAGAAAATAGGCTAGAAACCCAAAGTAAGAACCCAGTAAAGGCCGCATAGATCGGGGTCATGCCAATAATCGAAAAACTTTTCATCGTATAAAGCGCATCCTCAGCTGTTAGCAGGGGTGCCGTAAATAAGTTACTTAGAACCCAACACAAGAATAACGTAACCGGTACAACTCCTAGTACATTTCCAAAAATTGCAGCAAATTGCGATCTTATAGTGTGTACAATCTCATCGGTTAAATTTGCAAGTGCATCTGGATCTTCGATTGAATCCATTTTGGCAGCTAATGCTGGGGCGGTTGACGACGGCTGCTTTGTTCCTAATGTGAAGTGGCAGAAATGAATCGCTAAAAAGCTGATGGAATAATTTAAGCTGGCAACGACACCGCCAAAAAATGGTTCGAAAGGCACATGATGAAGAATTAACTTTAACAGTGCAGTCAGTGACGTAATTATTCCGCCACCGATTGCGCTTTTAATTAAGGTTAGGTACTGCTTAGGATTTCGAGTGATGTAATGTTCACCAGTTTCACCGTTGCGCTCAACTATTTTTCTAGAAAGTAGAGCGAAAATTTGATTAAAAAAATTAACAAGGCTGCGTTTTTTAATATTTTCCGCAATTAGATTCTCTAAAAACTGCGAAAGCATAACTGTGTTAACAGGGTTTGATTGTAATAATATGACAAGGTCACTGATTCGTTTAAGAAGATGCTCTAAACGCTCAATTTTAAAAACGATTTGTATGCTAACGCCGTGTTGGTCTAAATACTGTTGGACTTCTAGTAACGTGTTTTGGCAATCCATAATTTTCTTCGCAACAACAGCCGCAAGAACTTGCCGCTGCGCTAAATCAGGTTCTGTAATAAATTTTTCGACATAATCAGGCAGTTGGTAAAAGGCCGAGTTTTCAAAATGTGAATCTGTA
Source organism: Bdellovibrionales bacterium (assembly GCA_043728195.1). Taxonomy (GTDB): domain Bacteria; phylum Bdellovibrionota; class Bdellovibrionia; order Bdellovibrionales; family Bdellovibrionaceae; genus Pseudobdellovibrio. Next base: position 30,053 of record JAYTMU010000043.1, on the reverse strand, counting down.
ACTCGTTTACGTAAATCTGTTGATAAGCCAAGGCCCTGTACTTGTAACGCTAATAGCAGAATGGCCTGTTCGCAGTCTGATTTTAAGCTGTTCCAAGCTTCTTCTTCGGCGGAAACTTCAAAATGAAACAACTCAACGATTCGAGCAAATGTTGTATTGTCCATTAAATGAATCCATTCAAAGTCTTCTTGATCGTGAAAATTTTGACTAAAAATATATGAAAGTTCGCGGTCGCGCGGTACTTGCGGTAGCCACTTTTCATTCATGCGACCACTTAGTTCACCTAAAAAATGATCTTGGCTAAACAATCCAATTTCAATAAAAAGCTCTAAGCCTTTACTGTCCTTGATTATGGAACGCAATGTTTGAGCTGTGCGTTTCTTCCATTCCAAATTACGATCTAGCACTTGTAAAAGGTAGCGAACGCGCGCCGCTTGCGGCACGCCCGTAGCAAAATCTAAATCATGGGCTGCATAGCCTTCGCGCCTGATCCAGTTGATTAAATCAAATAGCCAGTGCGTTCTAGTTTTTAAAGACGAGTTAGTGGGAGGACTTTGAGTAAGAATGACATCGATTTCCTTACGGTGACGTAAGGAATCCGATAATTTTGCAAAGAATACAGAAATTTTACTATAAGCCATCTGACAGATTCTACCTAGTATTCATTAAGGACTCAACCTGTCAGTATTAACTTACATTGCGATTGGGAAAGAAACGCTTAGAACATAGCTCTTTTGTGTTCCTTCAAAATCTTTAATTGCTCCAAAAGCAGTATCTGCTTGGGCATCCTTGTACTTAGCCTCTAAGTTACCGTCTAAAATAAATGTGTTCCACACGCGGATACCAAAAAACGGAGTCTGTACTCCGACAGTTGCACCATAGTTTAATGCTTTGGCCTTCGTTGAACTGTCTAACGCCGACGATTGATAATCAGGCTACGAATATCGCACGTCAGCCGCCAACAAAAATATGTCAGCTACATGTCCGCCAACGCGCAATCCTAGGCCATAGCCTTTAACATTTTCATTTGAATCCGTATTACTAAAGGGGACGGAATATCGCACATTTAAAGTTCCAGTCTCATACGTTAATGCAGGCTCTACAAATAGACCGCCACCCTTGATTTCTTTGTTCTGATTATCTTGAGCAAAGGCTGTAGAATTTAATAATAGTGCTGAAATTAAAACTTTAAATATGCTGATTCTCCTTGTTGTGTGCGGTTCAAACCTAAATAACTAAAAATTAAAAGTTATTAGCGGCGACGAGCTAAGTAAGCGCCTAGTAACAAACCAATCCCTGCTGCGCCTAAAATTGCGTAAGCTGGATTTTGCTTGATGTAGTCAGTAGCTACTCCTGCATATTCTTTTACTTTTTGCTCAACCATTTCTGCGCTTTCTTGAAACTGGTCAGCGATTGCTGATGTATCAAAGGTATCTGCAGCAGTTTGCTTAAGATCTTTGAATGCCGGATTAATTGATGTTGAGTCCATTTTGTATTCTCCTCGTGTTGGTTAGTGTGCGTTGCAAACTAATGTTTATTTTATTTCTTCATTCTTACTCGTACTTAATAACAATTATCGCTTTAGAAATTTTTGTGCGTAGATCGTCAGTGTTGGCAGTTGTTGGCGCTGCACCAGAATTTTCAAAATTATTTTTAATTTTATAATCTTCTGTCTTAACTAATTCAGAAAACGATCCTGGTCGCTTGGCCATGTTATGCTTGTCAACGTCGATATCGGCATTTAAATCATCTTTTAAATAGGTCTTGATTACGCTTGCACGATCATCAGCTAAGTTCACATCGTGACTATCTGCTTTGGATCCATCTGCTGGATATTCACGGTCAGCCCATGCAAGAACTTTTATTTCATCAACATCGCGACCTTCATTTTTCGCAACATTTGCAACCTTTTGTAGGGTAGCGCGTCCCTCAGAAGTCAAAGCGTAACTTCCTTTTTCGAATTCTACGACAGCAAATTCTGAGCCTCCGGACATTGCTGCTGCACGTGACGTATCGGATTCGCGAGTTGTAATTTCAGAATCCTGACGGCGCGGACTTGTGCAACTTGCTAATAAAATGGTACCTAATACAGCTAATGTAATGACTGATTTTTTCACTGATATCTCCTGTTAAATAAAGTGTTTTTTGGTTTGTAAAATTAATTCAGTAATGATTAAAGCAAGTTGCATACCCTTTCTAAGAAAGGCACAAAAGTGATTGTGTTTCATTTGACAGGTATTTATTTGGCAAGTCGGGACTATTTCCCCGGCTGATTTGGAAAAACTGCCACAGGCTTTAACTCTTCCCATAGTAATGGTACAGTTCTAATTGTTAGCGCTACGACAAGCGGTCCTGTAAAAATTCCTGCCACACCCCACAGGTAAATACCGCCAATACTAGCTAGAAAATTCAGAAACGCATTTTCCCCGCCTTTACGGCCCATTAATTTCGCCCGCAAAATATTATCCGAAACTCCGACTAAAATCGACAGCGCTAAAAGAGTGATCGCCGACGTTGGCTGCTGGATGGAAAATTGGTATATAGCTAGTACAATGGCAACCGGAGCCGCTCCTATAACAGGAATAAATGAAAATACAAATGTGATTACAAAAATTAAAATGGGATCAAAGTCTGTCAGAAAAATACACCCAAGAGTAACCATCACAGCTTGTACGAAACCCGTGATAATATTTGCGAAAACCACATCGCGGCACACTTCAAAAATAATTTGATTCATACGCGCAATAACTTCACTCGAAATTCCGACGGCATCTAAAGCCTGGAAGGTAAAGCGTTTATAATTGATCAACACGACAAATAGGGTGAAAAATAAAATAATAAGCTGCACAGCGGTATCAGGAATTTAGGCAATGGTTACCTTTGCTATGGAAAGCAAAAAATCTTGGGTCGAGTTACTGACATGCTCAAGCGCACCGAAAAGACTTTGCTTTGAAAATTTGAGACCAAGTTGTTGGGTTAAAACTGTAAACTAAATTAAAAAAGCGGTTTTCCACTAGTTCCGTATTTAAAACCAACTTCGAGCTTTGGTTCACCAGGCTTATTAATTTGTAAATAACAAAGAACGTGGGGCCAATTATAAAAAATGTTGCTAAGCTAGAAACTGCAGTGGCCGCAAGACGTGCACGAAACCGAAGGTTCTCTATGAAAAAGCGCTTTACTGGCACCAATGCAACTGCAAAGGTAAATCCCATTGTTAGTGAAACTAGGAAAGGTTGCAGGACAAAAACGGACATTAGCGAAAGACTAATAACAAGACTCCAGATTATGATTTTTCGCTGCCGAATAAATTGAATCATAATTTGAGGTCTTTTTTACTATTAAATTTTCTTAACGTAAGCTTGTGACCTAAGTAGTGACTGAAGCTAAATCCTCGGCGCTTTGCCACGAACCATGCTGATCACAAAACTGATAACTGCAAGAATTAGGAATACGAATAAAAGTGTTCGTCCTATCTCCATTGAAACGCCCGCAAAGCCCGTTGCACCTAGCAAGAACGCAACTAACGCGATCACGAAAAATGTAATTGCTGCATTTAACATAAAAAATCTCCTTTTATTTGGTTGAAAACAATTTAAGCTAACAACAATTAGCTTTCCTAAGTTTTCTTAAGCAATGTAAAGGCCTGTTGCCAAACAACCATCCTTGATATCAAATCCAATGAATTAGATTTAGTGGTCATTTATTTTAAACTATGGGATTTTTGTCATAGATTTAAAGATATTTGCCCCATTTCATGCGACGTAAAAAGGGGAGAGTTTTCATGGTTCAAGAAATTTTACTAGTAGAAGATGATATCGATTTAGCAGAACTTATTACAGCATTTTTTAAACAGCGCGATATGAAAGTGCATCACTATGAAGATCCCGTTAAGGCGCTGAAGGATTTTCGCGCTAAAAAAATTAATGTCGGCGCTATTATCTCAGACTTAAATATGCCCGAGATGAGCGGGTTAGATTTTATAAAAAAAATGCGCGAAGAGGGTTGTCAGACTCCGATTATTTTAATTACCGTCTCTGATGATGTTGATATCGCTTGCGAGGCTATTCAGTGTGGTGCCTACGATTTTGTAGTGAAGCCGCTGCATTTCCCCCAGTTATTTATTTCGGTTCAACGGGCCTTTAAATTAAATCAACTGCATGCTGACAACCACACGCTGAAAAAAGCGGTCGAAGTAACTCGTGGGACTAATCCGGACGGAATAATTGGTCACAGCGAAGCATTTAAAAAGTCTTTCGATTTAGCCAAACGTGTTTCACAAAGTAATTCGACGGTACTGATCTCAGGTGAAAGTGGATCCGGTAAAGAAGTTTTTGCTAAAGCAATTCATCAATGGAGTCCTCGCCGTGACAAACCTTTTATTGCAATCAACTGCTCGGCGATTCCTGATAATTTGTTAGAATCTGAGTTATTCGGCCATGCTAAAGGTGCATTCACAGGGGCTAGCGATAAAAAAGTAGGCTTGTTTGAAGAAGCTGAAGGTGGAACACTTTTTTTAGATGAAGTGGGTGACCTTAATCTGCCACTACAAGCAAAGCTACTACGCGTCCTACAGGACCGTAAAATTAAGCGAGTTGGTGAAAACCAGTACCGTAATATTGATGTTCGGGTCATTACGGCAACACACAAAGATCTTAAATTGGAAGTTCAAGAAAAACGTTTTCGCGATGACCTATTCTTTCGTCTAAACGTTATTCCGCTTCGCGTGCCAGCCCTTCGTGAACGTAAAGAAGATATCATGCCTTTAGCGCAGTTTTTTCTAAGTAAGTTCAACGCAATGAATGGAGCCGAAATAAAAGGATTCAGCCAAGCTGCAAAAGAATTTCTAATTAAAAACAATTGGCGTGGTAATGTTCGTGAACTAGAAAATACAGTTGAAAGATCTGTGGTACTTTGCACATCTCAGGAAATTGATGTCAGTTCACTTTTAGCATTTGATGATGATGTAGAAACTGGTTTTGAGCAAACTGCAGTGGATCCAAAGAATTCATTCGTCTTTAAATATGGTGATGCATTTCTTCCATTAGAAGATGTCGAGAAAAAATACATTCAGCATGTCTTCCAGAAAAATAATCGCGCACGAGAAGCAACCGCTAAAATCTTAGGTATCGACCGCAAGACGTTGTATCGTAAATTGCAGGAAATGCCAGACAGCATGGAAATGTAATTGGCTGTCAGCGCACACAACTTGCTGTGCGCTGAGGCAGTATGACTTAACCTGGGGATATTTTTCTTCTTATTCTATATGAGTTAGGCTTCAGTTCGCTCTGAGGTTGGACTTTAAGTTGCTGCTTTGTGGGTTAGACTTAACACAAAGGAGAACATCATGAATGCAGACACGATTAAAGGAAAATGGCAGCAGATCAAAGGTGATCTGCAGCGAACGTGGGGAAAGATTACTGACGATGAGTGGGAACAAACCAAGGGTGATGCAAATTCGGTAACTGGACTTATTCAAAATAAATACGGAAATGCTAAAGACGATATTTCTACAAAAGTTTCAGATTTATTTGATAAGCACACAAAGGAAAATTACCGTGATCCGAACCGACTAGATGCTTTAAAGAAAAAAGGCAGTTCAACTCGGCATCCGTCAGAATTTTAAGGAGGACATAATGAATCAGGGAAAAATTCTTACGCCAGTTGCAAAAGGTTATAACTCGAAAGATTTTTTTGCTGCTGATGTAATTTCAGAAAAGGTTCGAGCTGGCGCGACATCAGTCGGCGTTGTAGCTAGACATTATTCAACAAACGCTACGGCGTTTGTGAAGCGCAATCCGTTAAAGGTATTGCTGATCACTACAGGGGTCGCGATTTTAGTTACGACCTACATTAATCGCTCGGAGGTTGCGAACCAGTTTCGAAAATGGACTTATTTTTTTAAAGTCAATCGTTTATGAATTTGCCACCGAGCTTTTAAAAGAGGAAAAACGAATTTGTTTTTCCTCTTTTTTATTCCTCAAATACATAACCCACGCCATAGACGGAAACAATTTGTGACCCCGCTTTTGCAAGTTTTTTACGTAAATGGGCTACATGCGTATCTAAGCCTTTTTGCTCGATAGATGTTCCATGATTTTTCCAAACAGCACGAATGATCTCTTCACGAGTCATTGCAACTCCGCGATTCTTAAATAAACTCATCAAAATTCGAAATTCAGTTGGTGTAAGCCCAGAGTCCTTAGGAATATCTTTCTTGAAAATGAAACATTTTTGTAAATTAGGATCCAATTCAAAAAATTTAGATTTTAACTTAAAGTCGCTTACCAGACGTTTGTGGCGAAGATGGGCGTTAATACGCGCTTTTAATTCAGGAAGATGAAATGGCTTTGTTATATAATCACAAGCCCCGCAGTTAAGGCCGAAAACTTTGTCTGATACTTCATCCTTAGCAGTTAACAAGATTAAAGGAGTTGCAGAATACTGTGCATTTTTTGAAATTTCGCTACAAAATGAAAATCCATCACCGTCTGGAAGCGTGATGTCAATTAGGAGAAGATCGAAAAACATGTTTTCTAAAATAGTTTTTGCTTTCTGAATTGACAGTGCATGAACAACTTCCAAAGGGAACAGGCTTTGCTTCACCAAGATTCCTGTCTCTTCACAATCGTCAATTAACAAAATTCTCATGTTTTTCCTTCCACGTATTAGAAATACTAATTCCTATGATTACACTTCCAACTAGCAATGAATAGTAGAGATTTCTCTACCAGTATTCTGCCCAATCCCAATAATTGAATTGCTACAGTAGTGTTGTGGGATAATTTAAAACATCGGATGTTTTAATAGATTATGAAAAAGAATGAACATAAATAAGGAGGTTTATATGTTATTTCTAGAAAAAGCGTTTTTACCAATATTTCTTTTCTTAGCGACAATTTCTGGTTTGGCCTTTGGGTCCATGATACCTGTATTGTTTTTAGTAATGCCAGTTCTGGTTATGCCACTACTTATGTATTGTTACACACAGGTGTACAAACAAAAGTATAAAGCATTGTCTGACGGATTAGATTTTGATCTTTCTAACTTTACAGCATCAGCAATAGGTATGACGTCGACTGTACAGGTTAGTGATCATGCGGGTGATCGCACTTCAACTAATTTAGTCAAAGCAATACAGCCTTATAAATATCAGGATTTACCAATTATTATAGAAGACAGTGCTTCGCTGATAGCTCAAGAACAAATTGCAAATATAACCTCACGGCAGTTGCCTGAGATAATTGATGCCATGCCATCAAACGGCTCGGCAACGCAACACTTCACGGCTTTTGGCCAAGAGCATTGGATTTATCGATTTCATTTTAAATCCGTTTCGGCCGAATTTAATGCGGTCGGAATTGGAGGACTTCCAGCAGAAGCATTTGCAGTTGCAAGGCAAGTCTTGGAAAAACAAATTCGAGAGTGGCATATAGCTCGCGAAAAGGATTTAGATTATTTCGGTGAACCTAATACAGATATTTTACAAAATTTGCAGCAAAAACGAAGCGTGCGAACTATGGAGCAAATGGATCATAAGCATGCTCCAACTGTTTTAATTGTTGAGGACGACATGGACGTGGCGACCGCTACCGAATCCATCTTTAAGCAACTCGGATGCAAAACTATTTTATCGGATGGACATGATGGCGCTTCCCATAAAATGAGTTTTCAAGATGTCGATTTTATTGTGCTAGACTGGATCCTTGGGGACAATTTATCAGCGGATGAACTGGTAAACAAATCAACGCGTATTATAGATGCATTTAAAGATCTTCGCGCTCGTTTTCAAAATCAGCATGCTAAAATCATCACCTACTCAGCGCTGGATAAGTCAAAAGTTCAATTGCCAGATAACGAATATTTTGATCACTTAGATCATTGGCAAAAACCAGTAAATTACAGTGAGCTTGCGCGCAGGGCTTCTGATATGTTAGTAGCAAATGGGTATTAAGAACTACTAAGAACGACGGAGATTTGAATGGATTTAATTAGAGAGTACAACATTCCAATAGAACTTAAAGGCGTAATTCCTGGTTACATCGGAAGGCGTGATCAAGACATCACGTCTTTAAAAACATTCGTAGCGAACCAAGATTTCGATTCGGTTAGTAAGCTTGGGCACAAGCTTAAGGGTAATGGTGCAAGTTTTGGATTTGACCGCATATCTGAATTGGGTGGGCTGCTGATGAAAGCGTGTGATCGATACGATATAGCTGAGGTCAAAAGTCTAGTTGCAGATTTCGAAGTCGAAGTGAATTCAATAAAATCAGCCTTTTTGTAATTCGCATTTAAATATATTTATTTGTCACCCGAAGAAATTTTCTTCGGTTTTTTTTATCATTAAATTTACTCAACACACCTTTATTTTTATAGATTTAATTCTCAAATAGATAAAAAATTTAACTACAGGGAAGAACACAAAGAATAAACTCAAAGGGGGGTTTATGGTTAAATATGCATCGGGGACTTACACGTCACCCATGGAAGAATACATGAAGTGGACAACGCCGTTTTGGAACAGTGCCTTTTTCGACGAGCTTGGGCTTTTCGAAGAGCACAAAGACATTTTAATTGTTGAAGATGATTCAGATACAATTAAATTATTTAAGAAAATGTTTCGTGCCAGTGACGAAACCGTCCGCATTAAGTCCATAATGACTGCTGAGGACGCCGTAAAGTATTTAAAGGACTTACGTCAGAAGAACGTGCAAGGCCCAGACGCCGCGCTTATTGACTACAATCTTTCAGGTAAAGATGGTTTATATGTTTGCCATTTATTGGACGCCTATTTTCCGCAAACGAAAGTTATCTTGGTTTCGGCGCTAGACGCGACCGAAATAAAAGAAAAGCTAAAAGAACAGCATTTAGATATCGAGTTTATGTCAAAGCCATTAGACCGTGGCCAGATATTGCATATCCTGAAGCCCTAGGCTTCGCAGAAAGCATTAAATCTTAAAGCAAAAAAAAACCTACAGAAATGTAGGCTTTTTTTTTATATTTACAGTAATTTAGTTACGAGCAGTAGCCGCTAAAATAACTATCCATTTGTGCAATGACTTCCGCGCACTTTTTCTTATCCTGGTCTTTGGCTGCCTTTTCAAGCTGAATGACCAAAGTTTCTAAAGTTGGAAAGCCGTAGGGACGGGCGATGCCCTTTATCGTATGGCTAACTTTTGCAATCGAGTTAAAATCGTCAGAAGATACGAACGTATTTAAATTTTGCAAATCTTTTTGTCTCGATTTGCAAAATCCTGGAACGAGTTCGTAAATATCTGAATCAACGTCTACTTCAGTTCGAGAGAGTTCCATTGGCGCTCCTTTTGAAATAGGGTAGTGATGTCGTCGTAGAAGCCAAAATAGGAGATTTTTTTAAAACCAGCTCTTCCTTCTTCAAGTAGTACCCCTTTCCGCGGCGATTCTTAATGACTAAGCCACCTGGAGCTATTTTTTTACGTAAGTGACACACATGCGTATCGATATTTCGTTCGCTCAGATTTATTTTATCCCAAACGGTTTGCACTAAATGTTCGCGGTCAATTTCTTTGCCGTAGTTTTTAACTAAAGTTAAAAGGATTTTAAATTCGATTGGTGTCAAATCGATTGCGACAGTCTCATCTTTTCCTACGCGCGCACTTACAGCATGAGTTTCAATATTAATAACTAAGTTTGCTAAGTTAATAGTTGACTGAAACTGGGGCCCATTAGCGGCTCTACGGCGAAGAATCGCGTCGATCCGTGCAAGTAGCTCACGTGGTTCGAAAGGTTTCACGACGTAGTCGTCAGCGCCTGCAGACAGGCCTTTAACTTTTTCATCTAGTTCGCCATGAGCTGTTAAAACCACCACAGAAAATTTACTCTCTAAATTTAGCTTTTTAAGTTTGAAGCAAAGCTCTAAGCCGTCACCATCTGGTAAGCTTCGATCTAGAATAACGATATCCCAGTCTTCGCTTTCGATGTAGTCCCAAGCAGACTTCAGATCGGATGCCATTTTAACTTCATATGTTGGGACCAAAGTGCGATTCAGCAAAAGCTGTGTATCAACATTGTCCTCAATAACTAAAACCTTTGCCATAAAACACCCCTATACTTTCAATGGTATACTTGTGATGAGTTGCTCACCCTACGTGATTTCATCACATTTTTAAACAATTTTCTAAACCGATCATGACATTAACTTAAATTCTTACAAATTTTTTAATGTTACTCAGAATTTAACAATTATGATTGGTTAAGATCGTTTAAATGACAATTTTAATACTGCTTTGTTAAGAAAACATAATTTCTACTTTGGCTAAATACAGTAAAACTCATTGATTTTTTACATAGTGGGAAGTCACAAAATCAGTAAATGATCTTGCTTTTATTGCAGAACAGCAATCGGCTGCGTCTCTAGCACACTGTTTAAGTTTCTTAACTTTTTCTGTCCATTTTGCCAAGGCCTGCATAGAGCGCTAATTTTAACAATTCACAACACTTCGAGTTCAAAGGGGATAATTTTTATGCAAAAAAACGGCACCGCTCAGGTAATAAAAAAAAATCTGAAGCCCATAATCCCTAAAAAGTCGTTAGTGAAAAAACCTGTTCTGGGTGCAAGTAAGACAAATAGTAAGACAAATAGTAAGACTAGTAATAGTGACCAAAAATTTACTAAGGATATTCAGCCGGCCACTGTTAAAGCAAGCAGTTCAAAGTCCTGGATCCAAATGCGCGAAATTCTGCACACCGTGAAAGCCGTGCGCAGCGGGGATTTCTCAGTGCGTATGTCTATCGACGAGGAAGGCATTGTTGCAGAAATTGGCGAAGTTTTAAATGATATCATTGAACTGAATCAAACTATGGCCAGCGAATTTATTCGCGTACGGGATAAAGTGGGTCAAGAGGGTTTAATTATGGAGCGTGTGTCCATTGGTTCTGTAAAAGGATCATGGGCTACTGGCGTGAATTCTGTAAATTTGCTAATCGGAGATCTGGTGCAACCAACAACTGAGGTTGCCCGGGTTATCACGTCGGTGGCAAAAGGCGACTTGTCACAGAAAATGTCATTGGAAATTGACGGTCGTACTATTAAGGGTGAATTTCTGCGTATCGGTAACACGGTGAATGCCATGGTGGATCAGCTGAACTCATTCGCTTCAGAAGTGACGCGGGTTGCGAAAGAGGTTGGTACTGAGGGTAAACTAGGCGGACAGGCCGAAGTTAAAGGCGCGTCGGGTATTTGGCGCGATCTGACGGATAACGTAAATGGACTAGCTTCAAATTTAACAAATCAGGTTCGTAACATTGCAAAGGTAACCACGGCGGTTGCTAAAGGTGACTTGTCACAAAAAATTACCGTTGATGCCAAAGGCGAAATCTTTGAGCTTAAAAATACGATCAATACGATGGTGGATCAGCTGCGATCGTTCGCGGCCGAGGTAACACGTGTGGCAAAAGACGTGGGTAATGAAGGAAAGCTTGGTGGCCAAGCCGACGTTCGCGGAGTTTCGGGAACGTGGAAAGATTTAACTGATAACGTGAATGGTCTAGCAAATAATTTAACAGCGCAGGTTCGAAACATCGCAAAAGTAACAACTGCCGTTGCAAACGGTGACTTGTCACAAAAAATTACGGTTGGTGCACGCGGTGAAATCTTAGAATTAAAAAATACGATCAACGTCATGGTGGATCAGTTACGCTCTTTCGCGGCCGAAGTAACACGTGTGGCAAAAGAGGTTGGTACCGAAGGCCGTCTGGGCGGTCAGGCTGATGTTAAAGGCGTGTCTGGTACGTGGAAAGATTTAACTGATAACGTGAATGGTCTGGCGAATAATTTAACGGCACAGGTTCGAAACATCGCAAAAGTAACAACTGCGGTTGCAAATGGTGACTTATCACAAAAAATTACAGTTGATGCCAAGGGCGAAATCTTAGAATTAAAAGACACCATCAATACGATGGTGGGAACGCTACGATCTTTTTCTGCAGAGGTAACTCGTGTGGCGAAGGAGGTGGGTACTGAAGGAAAACTAGGCGGACAAGCTGAAGTAAAAGGTGTGTCTGGAACATGGAAAACACTTACAGATAATGTGAATGGTCTTGCGGGTAACTTAACCGCGCAGGTTCGTAATATTGCAAAAGTGACAACAGCGGTTGCAAAAGGCGACTTATCACAAAAGATTACTGTTGATGCCAAAGGTGAAATCTTAGAATTAAAAAACACCATTAACACGATGGTGGATCAGTTAAATTCATTTGCGGCCGAGGTAACTCGTGTGGCGAAGGAAGTGGGTATTGAAGGAAAACTAGGTGCGCAGGCGCGTGTACCTGGTGTTGCGGGCACATGGAAAGATTTAACAGACAACGTGAATTTCATGGCATCAAATTTAACTACTCAAGTTCGCGGAATCGTAAAAGTCGTAACCGCAGTTGCTAACGGTGATTTAAATCAAAAATTCGTCCTTGAAGCAAAAGGTGAGGTTGCGGCCCTTGCTGAAACGATTAACTCGATGACAGACACTCTTCGAACTTTCGCTGATCAGGTAACAACAGTTGCTCGTGAAGTGGGTATTGAAGGAAAACTAGGTGGACAAGCTAAAGTTCCAGGTGCAGCAGGTACATGGAAAGATTTAACAGATAATGTGAATCAGCTTGCCGGAAATTTGACTTCTCAGGTGCGAGCCATCGCCGAAGTTTCGACTGCGGTAACAAAAGGAGATCTAACTCGAAGTGTATCGGTTGAAGCTCAAGGTGAGGTCGCAGCCCTTAAAAATAATATCAATCAAATGATTTCTAATCTAAAAAACACAACTGAAATTAATAACGAGCAAGATTGGTTAAAAACAAATTTAGCAAAGTTCTCGGGAATGATGCAGGGTCAGCGAAGCATCACAGCCGTGGCGCAGTTAATTATGTCGGAATTAACACCGCTAGTTGGTGGCAGCCAAGGAACCTTCTTTATGGCTGAAATCGAAGATAATGAAACAGTACTTAATTTAATTGCTAGCTACGCGTTTACGATTCGTAAAAATGTCTCTAACAAATATTATCTAAAAGAGGGCCTAGTAGGACAATGCGCGTTTGAGAAAAAGCCGATCATGTTAGATCGTCCAACGGATGATTATTCCGTAATTAGTTCAAGTACCGTCGCACTTAAGCCCGAAAACGTCATCGTATTGCCAGTACTTTTCGAGGGCGAATTAAAAGCAGTCATTGAGCTAGCATCGATTAAGCCATTTAATCAGAATTACATAAACTTTTTGTATCAGTTAATGGACTCGGTGGGCGTAATCTTGAATATGATTTCAAGTTCAATGAGAACCGAAGAATTATTACAAGAGCTTAAAAGATCAAATGCGGAACTTGAGGCCCAAGCTAAAGAGCTTGAGGACAAAGCTAAACTTCTAGAAGTTAAAAACCACCAAGTGGAATTGGCTTCGCTATCGCTTGAGGAAAAAGCTGAGCAGTTATCGCTTATTTCTAAGTACAAATCAGAATTCTTGGCTAACATGTCCCATGAACTACGAACACCACTTAACAGCTTGTTAATTCTTTCAAAAACCTTAGCAAATAATAAGGATAAGAATTTAACGACGGAACAAGTTAAGTTTGCAAATACAGTTTATTCTGCAGGACAGGATCTACTAGCTTTGATTAACGAAATATTAGATCTTTCTAAAGTGGAAGCTGGAAAAATGCCAGTCAGTCCAAAAGACATTCCTGTTGGAGAAATTGAAGAGTACCTTGAGCAAACGTTCAGACCAGTTGCTGAACATAAGTCGCTAGAATTCAAAATAAAAGTCGATGATAAGCTTCCGCGAACATTGTTTACCGATGAAAATCGATTACAACAAATTTTAAAGAATTTGTTGTCGAATGCGTTTAAGTTTACTGAAAAAGGTAAAGTGCGCTTAGAAATTCAAGCGGCTGATAGGCGTCAAAAATTGCCTTTAGAGCACCTAAATAAAACTGATGTTGTTTTATTTAAGGTGATCGATACGGGTATTGGAATTCCTACAGAAAAGCAGAATATGATTTTCGAAGCCTTCCAACAGGCTGATGGAACAACTAGCCGTAAATACGGTGGTACGGGTCTTGGTCTTACCATCAGCCGCGAAATTGCGCGACTACTTGGTGGTTTTATTGAAGTCCAAAGTGCGGTTGATAGTGGAAGTACATTCACTTTGTATCTGCCACTAAAGTATGTCGGATCTGAAATGAATGTGGATTACCGTGATGAAAGTGAAGCTGAAATCACGCCGATTCCGCTACCGATAGATGCCGATTTTAAAGATTTTAAAATTCTAGTTGTAGACGATGATATGCGAAACATTTTTGCTTTAACTAGCGTATTAAAATCTCATGGTATGGAAGTTGTTTATGCGGAAAATGGTATTGAAGGTTTAGATATTTTAAAGAAAAATCCGGATACTAATTTAGTTCTTATGGATACCATGATGCCCGAAATGGATGGACTTGAAGCAACGAAAAGAATTCGGCAAATGCCAGAGTTTTTAAATCTACCAATCATTTCGTTAACGGCAAAAGCCATGAAGGGTGATCGTGAAAAATGTCTTGAGGCTGGTTCTTCGGATTATATTACGAAGCCTGTAGATGAAAAAGATTTATTGGCAATCATGTACAGTTGGTTAAGTAAAACAAAAGATTTGGTCGTGCACTAAATATGAAAAGCAAAATTGATATACTTTTAGTTGATGATCGTGCCGATGGCTTAATAGCTTTAGAAGCTATTCTTTCAAGCTCTAGGTACAATCTTGTTAAAGCTAGATCGGGGTTAGAGGCTCTTTCTTTATTTCCGAAGTTCAGTTTTGCTGTCATTTTGCTTGATGTGCAAATGCCCGGCATGGACGGCTTTGAAACAGCAACAAAGATCAAGCAATTGCCCGAGGGTAAATTTGTTCCGATCGTATTTGTAACAGCGATTAACAAAGACGATACGTATGTGTTTAAAGGATATCAATCTGGTTCTGTCGATTATATTTTTAAGCCATTTGACGAAAATATTTTACGCTCAAAAGTTTCTGTTTTTGCTGATCTGTTTGAAAAGAATAAACAGATCGAAGAACAGGCGCGTTTAATAAAGGAAAGCGCTCAGAATGAGCGTTACTTGCGTTTAGCGCAGCTTGAAGTGGAAGGTCTTAAACGCTATCAAAATCTGGCAAATTCGATCCCTCATGCTGTTTGGCGCTCGAAGCCCGACGGCACAATGGAATACTTCAATAAGGGTTGGACTGATTTTACTGGTTTAACGGATCACCAAAGTACCGGCGTGGGTTGGCAGTCAGCATTTCACCCAGATGATCTTAGGCTTTTTTTAAAAACGTGGATAAAGAATATTGGCACCGCGCAAGATTTTGAAGTCGAATGTCGCATTCGAAGTCAAGCCGGTGAGATGTCGTGGCACTTAATTCGCGCCATCGCCGAGACCCGAATTGACGGAGAGATCATAGCGTGGCTTGGCACATGTACCGATATTCATGAACGAAAAACGACCGAACAAAAACTAATATTGGCGCAGCAGCAAGCAGATGCTGCTAGTAACGCAAAGACAAATTTCTTAGCCAACATGAGCCACGAAATTAGGACTCCATTAAATTCAATTTTAGGTTTTGCAGAGCTTATGTTATCTGGTGACCAAAGTCCGCAGGATCAAACAAAGAATCTTTCAACTATTAGAAAAAATGGCCAATTGCTGCTAAAAATTATCGACGAGATTTTAGATATTTCAAAAGTAGAAACTGGCCACTTAGAGCTAGAAGAAATTGAAACTGATTTGCCACATTTACTTATTGATTTGCACACGTTATTAGAAGTTCAGGCTCAAGAAAAAAGTTTGGAACTTAATTTTAGGTGCGCAAATCCTATTCCTTCGAAGATCATGACGGATCCAACACGGTTTCGCCAAATTTTAGTTAATATCATCGGTAATTCGTTAAAATTCACACAGGTCGGAAAAGTCGAGATGGAGATGTCTTGGCATCCGGATAAAGTTTCATCAGCAAACGGAATGTTACGCTGTCTTGTGAAAGATACCGGTATTGGAATTGATCCCGATGAAGCTAAAAATTTGTTTCAGCCTTTTATGCAATTGGATAGTTCAAAATCCCGCCGCTTTGGTGGTACAGGATTAGGATTGGCCCTTTCATTACGATTGGCGAAAGCCCTCAAAGGTAATGCCTACATTCAAGAAAGTAAAAAGAACGAAGGCAGTACTTTTTTAGTAGAGATTCGCACCCTGGTCGCAGCCGGTTCTAACTTTGTTGAAAATCTTGATACGACCGTCAAAGAGGTCGAATTGCCGATGAAGAATTATCACAACGCTTTAAAGGATTTAAATGTACTAGTTGTAGATGATTCAAGTGATAACAGAAATCTAATCACGCAATTTTTGATTGCAGCGGGTGCAAAAGTCGACTGTGCGTTCGATGGTGTTGATGGTGTAGCCAAAGCATTAGCCAAAAACTATGAAATTATTTTAATGGATATTCAAATGCCAAAGCTTGATGGGTATAAAGCCACGGCGCAGTTACGTGAAAAAGGTTACGATCGACCGATTATTGCGCTGACAGCGCACGCCTTAAAGCAAGAAAAGATCAATTCGCTTAATGCCGGTTGCGATGATCATTTAACTAAGCCTATTGATCGCCGCACTTTGATTGACCAGGTCACCAAATACGTCGGTAAATCGACAATAATGCACTAGTGTTTGCAAACTGCCTCTGCGGGGTAAACCTTCTGGTTTCAGCCACCAGAGCGGTCTAGACCTTAGTCAGAACTGGTTCAGACGGGTTTTCGCTAGAGCGTAAAACTTTTTTTCACTTTTTAACACATTAAATTATCAAGAGTTAATTTCCGATAACACTGTATGAAAAATACAGAAAAAATCAACAACAAAAGCATTCTTCGAAAATCAATAAAATTTCAAACTACGGTATCTTTAGTATCCAGCCTATTTATTTTAAGTTGTTCACAGACGTCGACTAAATTTGTCGAACAAGCTTCCAAAGATGTTTCTAGTTCGTTAGGGTGCACCGAAGTTAAAAGTAAAATCTTTGACGCATTTTACACGATGATTGATCAGTCGCAAGTAGTACCAACCGCAGATTCAATGAAAGCCGGCTTAGAAAAATATCTAGATGAAATGACTCAGCAACTGGGTTCAGATTTGAACAGCAAAGACATAGCGCAACTAAAAAAAGAACTTAAATCACTTGTTGATATGATGTTGTCGGAATCTGTTCGTAATCCAAGTTTAACTTGGAAAGAGCAAGTTCAAAAGTTAATTGAATACGAAATGGAAGATCAATCAGATTTAGTAACTGCCAAATCATCAAAACAAATTTCTGAAAAAGTTCAGTCAATTACGAAGTTAAGTGATTCACTTGGCGTTGCCTGTCAAAGCCCAGGTGCTCCTGTAACGGGTGACACGCCTGAAACTTTTCACGTATCGCCGCCTGCAAACGCATTAAAATCGGGATTAATGGCCAATGGGCTAAACCGCGTTTTTGC
The DNA here is from genome assembly GCA_043728195.1 of Bdellovibrionales bacterium. Classification (GTDB taxonomy): domain Bacteria; phylum Bdellovibrionota; class Bdellovibrionia; order Bdellovibrionales; family Bdellovibrionaceae; genus Pseudobdellovibrio. Next base: position 12,548 of record JAYTMU010000043.1, on the reverse strand, counting down.
AACAGCGTACCAAAGCTGCCGCGTACTTGATTTGCCAGAAATGGACCGTGCTACTGTGGATGTATCAGGTATTACCAGAGATGGTTCGCATGAAGATGGTATTGGTGCAAAGCGTTTTATCACAGATCTAAAGGCCGTGCAGAATTCGCATTATTACATTCGTGGAATTGCCTCTGAATCTAATTGTAAAGAAATTCGTAATACTCCGCTTATTTACGACTACGGTGGATCACCGGCGGTAACTAGCACAACGATTAATTTCTTTACAGACGCAGGCTCTGGAACTAATGTTTTAGGAGTGGATTGCTCGGCATATATATCTTCCGGTATTGCCGTGGGTGGTCTTCGTTACAAGCCAGGATTAGAAAATAAACCGATCTACATTCGACAGAACTCTCGTAAGTTTATCAGCGCAGTGGACTCTGGATTTTCATGTTTCGAAAACGTAACAGTTTCTAAAAGTTCCACAATTAAATCAGGTGATATTATTGGAGTGATCGGTCACGTTGTAGCTGTTGATAAACTGGGTGCTGATCCTTTTGGATTAAGTCTTTTAAAGTCAGAAGCAGATTGTTCACGAATAAGCCATAAGAACTTTGACATTATCATTAGTCAAAGCAGTCCTTCAAAAAATGGCATTGGAATTAACAAATACGACGCCAAAGACTATTTAGATGAATCAGTTAAGATGCAAACCGCATTTACCGAGATGGCTAAGCAGTCTTGCTTAGCTTACTTTGGCAATAAAAGTTTAAAGCCTAAAAGCAGCGAATGGGGATTCTTACGTCATAAAGGTACTGCAGAATGCTTAGCACCCCGGGTTACAATTGCTGGTGAATCTTGCACACAAAAGTGTTTTTAAGCGGTAGATCAAATTTCTTCAAATTCGTCTTCTGGGCTTGGGATATGATTAAAAGATATTTTAGTTTTTCCCTGGCTTAGCACATCAAGCGTCTTAGCTAAAAACAAAGTATTTTTTCCAAAACGTGAATTGATAGCATCTAGTGCCGTATCCAATTTTGCATTTCGCGGATTATCAAAAAATGACATTTGATCCGGCCCATCGTTTAACTGCCCCAGGCCAATTGCGACTTTTACAGGTTTACGATTTTTCTGGTCATGCCAAATTTCTTTCAGCTTGTGCGAAAGAAAAAATGTTTCATCGGTTTGCTGAAAGGCGACTGATTTTTCATACCTAGTGCCATCTAAAAATTTCACCGATATCGAAAGTGTACCCGCATTCAATTTTTCATCCCGTAGTCTAAACGCACCTTTCATTAGTAGTTTTAAAGCAATTTCATAACTGCTTTCATAGTTTCTAAGTTCTGGTGCCAGTACATGCTGGTGACTTAAAGATTTCTGTACCGTTTCATTACGCCAGGCAAGATCTTCGCCACGCAGTTCTTTCGCAATACGAAGGCCATGAATACTGCCCCAGTGCTGCTGCAGTTGATGCTCAGAAATTTTTAGTAAATCTGAAATTATAAAATAACCTTTTAAATTGAGTTTATGTTTTGTTTGCGGACCTACACCAGAAATAGCCTCTATCGGAAGAGGGCCTAATTTTTCTAAAATTTTTTCTTTAGGTATAATGACAAGTCCGTCAGGCTTTTGCATGTCTGATGCAATTTTCGCAATTAAAATATTCGGTCCAAAACCTATTGAGCTATTAATTTCGGAACCAACAACAGCTTTCACATGAGCCTTTAATTTTTTTGCCAACTGAAAAGCGGCATCGACGGATTGTTCACGACCAATTAATTTGCATGCGACTTCGTCGATCGATAGCACCTTATCAATTGGAATAATCGCATCGACTGCTTTGATAATTCGGTGGTGATAATCAGTGTATAGTTTATGATTGGCGTGTTTAAGAATAAGGCCAGAGCACAACTTTTTTGCTTCGCCCACATTAGTGCCTGTTTTAATTCCAAATTTCCGCGCTTCGTAACTTGAAGCAATGACACTAGTAGAATCGGTAAGTGCAGGAACAACAACGACTGGCTTTCCGCGAAGCTGTGGATCTTCCTGCTGTTCGCACGATGCAAAGAACGAATTCAAATCGAATAACATCCACCGAACTATCATTTTGCAAAGTTACACATAATTTACATATTTGTCAACCAACTGAAACAAGAGTTTATTAGTGGTCCAGATGAATTTATCTCCGCTTATGAAATTCTGCTTCCTGTCGCTGATGTTGCACATTGCACTTGCCGTACATGTGCAGTCGGTTGGGATATTGGACGCTTCACAAACCTCTACAACTTTAGATATAACGACAGTAAATACCGTTGACGGCAAAAATTCGCCCGACATTCTGACTACGCGCAAGCTTACAAAGAACTCGGTTTCAAAAACTGTCACTGAAACAAGTCTCAACACGACGCCAATCAATCAAGAAAATTCGGATGCAGGTGTTACTGAAGCTGTAACCCCTGCTACAGCGGCTGCAGTGGACTTACCAACAGCGGCAGATGGTGGCTTAATTACTGACGGCTTAAAACCGCTTAATTTGACAGAAATTAATAAGTCGATCAAACGGACGCAGGAAGCTATCGAGAAAAATATCGAAGGACAAATACGACTAAAATTACTGGTCGACGAAAAGGGGAGCGTAAAGCAAGTCACGGCAATGAATTCACTGGGCTATGGGTTAGACAAAGTCGCTATCGATGCCGCATGGAAATTACGTTTTATCGCTGCTAAAATTAAATCACAAAATGTTGCACTAGAAACCTACTACACTGTAAAATTCACGATCACCCACCAGTAGGATTTAGAAATCTGCCCCGTAGCACTATATATTAATTCTTATTATTTTTTATAAAATATACTTTACTTTATACCAATATAATATAAACTATAGTTAATAAATTGGAGGCGTAATGTACATTCCCAGCAAGGCTAAAGCGACCATTAAAGACCTCGGAGCCAACATCAGAATAGCCCGCAAGCGTCGTCAGTGGACCATTGCAGAGCTTGCAAGTAAAATGGATGTTTCATCTCCAACGGTAATCTCACTAGAAAAGGGCGAACCTACTGTTAGCCTTGCGGTACTTGTTTCAGCTCTTTGGACCTTGGGGCTAGAAAAAGAACTTATACAATTGTCCCAGCCTTCGGATGAGCAAGGTATTAAATTGATGAATTCTCGCTTGCCAAAAAAGGTGAAAGCCAGCAAAAAGAAATTAAGCAATGACTTCTAAAGAATGCTTCGTCTATTTACAATTACCAGGTTCATTTGAAGTTGTGACCATTGGGAAATTACTGTGGGAAAAAAGCGGTGCCAATTCTGAAGTGGGCACTTTTATCTATGGTAAAAGCTATTTATCAAACGAAAGCTCGTTCCCAATTGATCCGTTCCAACTACCACTAGAAGTGCGCGAGTTTCAAAACACCTTGAATGAGGGGCTTCATGGCCCGCTCAGGGATTCTAGTCCAGATAGCTGGGGAAGATACATCATTCAAAAAAACACTCAACCGATTGAGCATGATCCAATAGGTTATCTGCTAAATTCTGCAGGTGATCGAATTGGTGCCATGTCTTTTGGATACGGCAAAGTCCCACCAGCACCAGTTCAAAAATTTAATAAAACTGTCGATTTAAAAAATCTAATCGCAGCAGCTCATAAGCTTGAACAAGAGTTACCGCTTGAGCAGGCTGAGAAAGTCTTGCTGATGGCAGGCCCATCAGCTGGAGGCGCACGCCCAAAAACTACAATTGAGCATGAAAATAATCTTTGGTTGGCAAAATTCCCAGCTCACAGTGATAAGAAAAATTATTCTAGAATCGAATTTGCTACTATGAAGTTAGCAAAAGACTGTGGGCTAAACGTACCTGAAGTGCAAGTAGTTGAAGTGGGTACGCAAGAAGTTTTTTTGATTAAACGTTTTGATAGAAAATATGATGCAAAAGTTAATGATTATTTTCGCACTCATTTTGTAAGCGGTTTAACTTTATTAAATATTGACGAGAACGACCGACAGCGATGGTCCTACTTAGATCTAGCTGATCAAATGCGCCGATGGATAAAAAATCCTAAAAATGATTTAAAAGAACTATTTAAACGAATCGTTTTCAATGGGCTTGTTTCAAACACTGACGATCATCCAAGAAACCATGGTTTTCTTTTAAATGGCGATAGCTACAACATTTCCCCAGCTTATGATGTAGTTCCAAAGCCAGAAACAGGAATGAGCCGATACTTAGCTATGGAGATTGGCAGCCAGGGAAGAATATTTAATTTAGCGAATCTTATATCACGCTGTGATGCTTTTGATTTAACAAAAGACGACGCTACTTTTATTTTTAATGAGATGAAAGCAAAAGTTGCAAAATGGCCATCCTTTTTTACAAACCTTGAAGTATCAAAGAGTGATCTAAAGTATTTGCAAGGTGCATTTAGCCATTGGGAAATTTTGTAGCAAATTGCCAAGAGCGAATTGCGCTATTTTCAAAATGCGGTCAGATTGATCAAAATGCGTGTTAAGTGATAACGCTTGGCTGCCGCGATGGATTCCATTATTGACGACCTTCATGCGAAGATTAAACTTAACCTATGAATAAACTCGTCTTGGGACTTTTGTTTTTACTTATTTCTATAAGTGGTAGTCCAAACGAGCGCTTATCTCCTGTTGATGAGTCGTCAGAAGATCCTTCATTCGTCGCATTTAAAAAAGATCTCAACGAAGCAATCCGGAAACATAACTCTACGTTTATCAAAAAAATCCTTGCAGATGATGTTCAATACACATTTGGAGCAGACCCTGACCGAAAGAGCGCCCTAGATGGCTTCTTGAAGCACTATAAAATAGTTGAAGGAAAGAACTCTAAATTTTGGAATGACCTCGAAAGCGTAATAAATTTAGGCTGCACCAAATCTGAAAATGTATTTTCATGTCCATACGTATATTGAAAATGGCCCAATAAGTTTGATTCTTTTACTTATATTGTAACCGTCAAAGAAAAAACGTCCATTAAAGTAAAACCCCATCCTTTAGCAAAAACTATTAGAATTGCAGATTTTGAAATACTCAAACTTGACTCAGATCAGCAGACAGATGGGTGGTACACCATTGATCTTGGCGACAAGAAAGTGGGATTCGTCAGTCAATCAGAAGCTCGCGGTCCGGTTGGATATCGTGCTGTATTTAACAAAACGTCAACTGGGTGGAAATTGAAATATTTTATAGCTGGTGACTGAACTAACGTTACAGAAACCTTTCCTCTTGGGGTTCCAAAATCCAAACTTGATTTCATGCTGCAGCAATGTTACGAGTGATTGAAACTTTTTTGCGTTATAGGAGTTTGCCATGTTTAAGATTTTAGTGACTTCATTCATTTTCTTCTTTTCTGTTTTCGCACTTGCCGGCGGAATTGTTTGTACAACGAAAAATGTCTTAGGCTTTCCCGTTCAATACACTATCGCCTACCAGCCAGGGCCGGCTGGTATATTTGATGAAATTCTTTTTGAAAGATGTGCGGCGGCCGCGCCCGGTGCGTTTTGTGATTTTAAAATAGAAAAATCCTTCTATAATAGTGTTCAACAAACAATAAAGAGCTGGCCTATTGGTGTTTATTCGGCACGAGCTGTAGACACTAGTTCAATTACAATTTCCATTAACAAAAAAGATGGTGTCGATGCGGAATACGAAGGTGCTGTGTATATGACATTAGCATCTGGCGGCTATCCTTGGGAATACGAATTGGCTTGTAATACGTTTAATTAGACATTTTATGATCAAGTGAAAGCTCGACAAATCCACTGAACCTTTCTGTCAGTGGATTTGTTGTTTTTGTCGCCCAAAGTTGCCATGACTGATTCCTTTTCATAAACCTTTTCGGTTTTATTAGAAATCAACTCGAAGTCCTGTATCATTTTGTTACCCCGAGAAAGTCTCCAGTTTCTTCACCGCACATCAATTCCCAAGTACTCAGCAAGTCAGGGACAATCACTCACGTTTGTAAGCCACCGGCTGCCGATGACCTTTACGTTCCGGATGCAGCTCTAGGTGGTGGGCACAATTTTTTGAACAGGTTGTATTTTTCCAAACTAATACTGTGCAGTCGTCACAGATCATGGCATGCGAATCACAGCGTTTGCAAATTAAAGGGACGTTAGCGGGTTGACCGCAGTGCGGGCACAGCTGATATTTTTCGGTGGGTTTTAATTCTTGATCAAGCGCCACGCGGTGATCAAATACGAAACATTCGCCTTCGAATTGATCATCTGGAAATTCTTTTAAGTAATTTAAAATGCCGCCATCCAGCTGATACACATCCTTAAAACCTTTTCGCTGTAATTCTAAAATTCCGCGTTCGCAGCGAATGCCACCCGTGCAAAAAATCAGAACCTTTTTTTCTTTATCTAAATTATTTTTATCCATGAAAGCCGGGAACTCGGTGAATTGATCTGTCATTGGATTTATTGCATTTTTAAAGGTTCCAACTTTAGTTTCGTACCAGTTTCTAGTATCGATCAGCACAATGTCTGTTTCATTTTTTAAAACCGTATTCCATTCGCTTGGCGTTAAGTGGTGATTAGTTAGTTGGCTTGGTACTAATTCCGGCGCCCTCAGAGTCACAATTTCTTCGCGAATTTTCACCTTAAATCTGCGAAATGGGGGTTTTTCAGATTCAGAATCCTTGAAAAGGATGTTTTCTATTCCCAATTTTTTACAGACGCTTGACTTAAATTGGTGTAATCCTTCGGGTGTAGTAGAAGCTACCGTTGCGTTGATGCCTTCAGTGCCTATGATAATCAGCCCGATCGTTCCGCTTCTTAGTGCTAAATCTTCTAAAAATAATTTGAATTCTTCGGGATTTCCAATCGGTAGGAACTTATAAAAAGTAGTGATTAAAAAATGTGTGTGGTTATCAATTTTTTTATCTAAGGTATCAGTTTTTATGCAGACCTCCGTAGTTATCAGCTGGTGGCTCCAAACCACCTTGAGCTATTCTAGTCAATGCACTGTAGTCCTATGCAAATCTTAACCTACCGTCAAGGTTGATGTTTGGGGGACGCGATGGCTACCGAGTTGGTTTTTTTTTAACTTTGCGTTTGCGTTCTCGACTAAGTAAGTATCTTTCCAACGATTTCGCGCTGCTGAGCCAATTTCTTCCCTCTTTGTGCGCTTCTAACTTTCCGTTTCGGGCCAGTAAGTTCAGGTACTTTTCAGAAAAAGAGCTGTTTTTCGCAACCATAGAAAGTGGTACAAGTTTATCATTTGGCATAGAGTGTCCGCTAAAAGCTTTAAGATACAGATTTATTGATCTTTCCACGGCTTGCGCAATGAATCTTTCCATTTCGGATGACTGACCACGATCGGCTTTCTCTAAAGCACGGTAGTATTTTTGCCGATCATTTTTTAAAATAATAACCAGCGGATATCCGTTTTGCATAAGAATCAGGTTCATAAATAATCTTGCGGTTCGCCCATTTCCATCCGTAAAGGGATGAATATGCACCAGCCTGTGATGGGCTAAACTTGCAAGCTCAACCGGATGCAAAGAATTTGAGTTCCTTTTTATCCAATCAATCAATTCGCGCATCAAATGTGGTACTACAAAAGCTTCTGGTGGCTTATGCTTTGATCCAGTGATCAACACGCCTGCTTTTCTATAATTCCCAGCATCTTCGCCATCTAAATCTCTTACAATTAATTTTTGCAGCGAGCGGATTAATTGCTCGCTTACTGTATGACGTTTTTTATGCTCGATGAGTTCATATAGAAAATGAATAGCCTCGTGATGGTTTTTTGCTTCAAGATGATCTTGCAGTGACTTTCCCTTGACCGTAATACCATCATTAATCACAAAGTAGGTTTCTTTTAGGGTCAGTTTGTTGCCTTCAATAGCGTTTGAATTATAAGTCATATCCAGTGAAAATTGCTCTTTTAGCTTAGCGATCACAGCAGCAGACAATGGTCTTTGCGACTGGATCAATTTATATTTCTCATCGATTCTAGCAAGCAATCGGTCTGGTATCACGGAGCACCCCTTAATATGGTTTGACTTATAAAATTACATAAACCATATTAGACAGCAACGACTATTTATAAACAAATCTGATGGGAATCTTCTTAAAGGAATTTTTAATTGGAGAAGAACAGAAGCAGACGAATCCTTGATCGTATTAAAGCTATAATTTTTTCTTTTGCATTTTTATTAATTCAATCTTGCGCTCATAAAAAAATTGCAGGTGATTTAGTCAATGAAAGTCCCAAATACTTAATGGAATTCGACTTTAGTAGTCACAATGCAGTAAAGCATCACTTGGAAATAGTGGGTGATTTAAGAAGAAGAGAAAACCAACAAAAACTGATTCAAGTTCTTATAGCTTTTCAGAGGCTTACAAAAGAACTCAAACGGGGGCAGCTGACGCTTTCCCCATTATCGAAAACTCAGATACAGATTATTTCTTTTTGTGCATCTTCTAAAAAAGCGATTCCCGAAAAAAATGAAATATTTCATTGGGTAAAAGGATTGCCTAAAATTCAACTATTGAAAGAGGTCCTCGACTTATACAAAAGGAAATCTGATCTAGACAAACAATCCATTCAGGAGATCATATGGAACCTCGAAAACGGAACTTTGTACGAGAACTATCCTGACAACCTGAAAACGATCCTTCACGAAGCTTCTTTATCTGCACCCCTGATTTTGCCATCAGCATTAAAGTCTGAAGTGATTGAAATAGTGATGCCAGAAGAGATTAAAAATACCGCATTTTTTATTAGTGGTCAGTATTATTCCTTTAGAGAATTTAATAGTTTCGTAGAGCAAAATAAATCAAATTTTCCTTTGCCTCAAAATCAAATATTTTCCAAATTACCTAGTGTAAATTTATTAGCTTCAACCTTCAGCAATGGATATGAATTGCAAAACGTATCATTTTACAACCCCACTCCAAGTCTCCAAAATGTAGTTATTATCGATTATTACTTAAGGCCATTTAGAGCAGATGTTCAGCCTATTATTTTGGCGTCTGCATTACCATATGCAGGAGATATACAGAAACTCCTAGAGCAGGCTGCTTTGAAATTGCTTGGGTATCTTGGCTCGCAATATCCGGCTTTAAATAAAGCGGAAAAAAATTTAGTAAAAAAAAGTCCAATTGAAGCAGCCATCGTTTTTTACAATGCCCTTATTGCTGAATATAAAGCAGAAGAGTTTTACCCAAATTCTAAGCCTAACGGTAAATCAGATGCATTTCGCCACTATGTGTGGTCAGGACTGTTGGTCCGCGATGTTGGTGAAGATAGCGCTCGTACATTTTTGAATGCCCATGAAATGACACTGGGACAGTCGGCGGCAGAAAAATCTATGGACCAATTTAACAATGATCAAGGTATTAATGCAGCAAAAGACATGCTTCAAAAAGAATATTTTGATAACGCTGCACTTATGGAAAGGGCCAAAAAAGGTTTGGAGGGTGGCACCTTAAAGGTTTTGGCAAAATGAGACAGAGAAAAAAAATTGCTGCTGGTAAAGTTTTCCTCGCTGTCGCAATGTTATTCATCTTTTTCCCCGCGATATTCTTGGCGTACTATCAGTATAACAATAGATTATTTTTGCATGAAGCGGAAATTTTATGGAACCAAAAACAGCTCAATGAAATAGAATTTCGTAGCGGATCCCCAACAAATCGAGCTTCGATGGCCGTAGACATTATTAGAAGCAAAAAATATATCGGCGTAAGATGCGACTCCATTACTAAAATTCTGGGAGAAAAGACAGGTGACTATTATCACTCCGACAGTAACGCTACATACAATCTTTCTGAGGAACAGTCCGCAAGTTGGATTTTAACATTTGTTTGTGGCGAAAACGGTAGCATCGAAAAAGTAAACATCAGAAAAAGCTGTTGTTCGACCTCGCAAAAATTGCTTCATTGGGGTCTGGAAGCTATCGAGCCCTTAATTCGACTGCTCTAAAAAGCAGTGAACTTATAAAAAATTAGTGATTAAAAACTGTGCGTGCTAGTCAACGCGCTGTAGTCCTATGCAAATCTTAAACTAACGTCAAGGTTGATGTCCACAGCCAGTGGGCCTATATTTGCCGAATGTCAAATATATCATCCCCATTAGTGCAAAAGGAAATTGGCCGCAGACGCACTTTTGCAATTATTTCTCATCCCGATGCGGGAAAAACAACACTGACTGAAAAGTTATTGTACCACGGCGGCGTGATTCACGAAACCGGCGAAGTTAAAGGAAAATCAGGCACTAAGGCTGTAACCTCGGACTGGATGGAGCTTGAGCGCCAAAAGGGAATTTCTATCACATCTTCGGTGATGACTTTCGATTATGATTCACTTCGAATCAATCTGTTGGATACTCCTGGTCATAAAGACTTTTCTGAAGATACCTACCGCGTGCTTATGGCCGTTGAATCAGCTTGTATGTTGATTGACGTTGCAAAGGGTGTCGAGGACCGAACCAAAAAACTTTATGATGTTTGTCGCTACAGAAATATCCCCATTTTTACTTTTGTAAACAAACTGGACCGCGATGGAAAAGATCCGCTGACCTTGATCGATGAGATCGAAAAAACGTTGAATATGCAATGTTATCCCGTAACTTGGCCGTTAGGAATAGGACAGCGCTTTAAAGGAATTTTCAACCGCATCACAAAAGAAGCTCATTTCTATGATCAACGCCGCGAAGGCGACGAAGTCACGACTGTTATTCTACAAGGTCCGCAAGATCCAATTTTAGATAAATATTTAGATGCTGAAACTGTAGTGCAAGTGCGTGAAGAACTTGACCTGATTGAAAATGCACTGCCGCCGTTTGACCCTGAAGAGTTCTTAGCAGGAAAAGTCAGCCCAGTTACGTTTGGGTCTGCCAAGCAAAATTTTGGTGTCGACACTTTCTTGCAATTTTTTACTAAATACGCTCCGTCGCCAAAACCGCGTCCAATAAAAAAAGGCGTGGCTATCGATCCCATGTCCACAAATTTCACGGCGTTTGTTTTTAAAATTCAGGCCAACATGGACCGTAGACATCGTGACCGGATTGCGTTTCTCAGAATTTGCTCTGGTAAATTCGACCGCGGTATGAAAGTGAATCACGCACGTTTAGGCCGTGAACTTCGGCTATCGTACTCGAATCAGTTTATAGCGGCTGATAAAGAAACAGTAGATGTGGCTTACGCGGGCGACATTATCGGCGTCAGTGACACTGGAAACTTCGCAATCGGTGATAGTATATCATCGCAAGGGAAAGTTGAATTTGAAGACATTCCAAAATTTGCACCAGAACTGTTTGCCAAGGTCACTGTGCGGGATGCTTTACGACGTATTAAATTAAACGTAGCGCTTCAGCATCTTTCAGAAGAAGGGGCGATCCAATTATTTATCGATCCAATTATTGGCCACCAAGAATCTATTGTGGGCGCCGTAGGTGAACTGCAATTTGAAGTTTTAGTGCACCGTCTACAAGATGAATACAATTTAGAAGTTAAATTAACCCGGTTGCCTTATACCGTAGCCCGTTGGCCGCGTTCAGCAGAAGGTAAGCCCGTTACGCAGTTAAAGGGTAACTTTCAAATGTTTGAGGACATGATTCAACAGCCCGTTTTACTTCTTAATCAAGAGTGGGATTTAAACTGGGCTAAAAAAGAAAATCCGGATATTGATTTTGCTAGCAGCATATCAAGGGCCAGATAGTGTTACATAATTCGTCTTCGCTACAGATAAAAAACTTAGAGAAAACCTACGAAAATAAAAATGGGAAAGCGGTCGACGCCGTTCTGGGTGTTTCGTTTGACATTGCTACGGGGGAAATTTTTGGACTGCTTGGACCCAATGGTGCTGGTAAAACTTCAATCATCAATATCATCACAACACTAGAAAATGCCACCCATGGGCAGGTGCTGGTATTTGGTGAAGATGTAGCAAAAAATCCAAAGTTTACCAAAAAACAACTGGGTGTTGTTCACCAAGAAATAATCAACACTGGCTTTTTCACCGTGGAAGAGATTTTAAAATTTCAATCAGGTTATTACGGCATTCGGAAAAATTCAGTGCGCATTGATTATTTACTTGAAAAATTAGGCCTTAAGGATCACCGCAGAAAAAATGTAAAGCAGCTTTCAGGCGGCATGAAAAGGCGTTTGATGATCGCTAAAGCGCTGGTACATTCACCGAAAATTTTACTTTTAGATGAACCTACGGCAGGGGTAGACGTTGGCCTTCGTGAATCGTTATGGCAATTTGTGACGCAGTTAAAGAACGAGGGAATTTCCATTTTACTAACGACCCATTATCTGGAAGAGGCCGAAAAACTTTGCGGACGAGTGGGCGTCATCAATAAGGGTAAAATTATTTTTCTCGGAAAGACGGGGGATGCTATTTCACAGTATTCAACCAAAAAGGTTCACATCGAATTTACTTCCGGAAAATTGCAAACTGTCGTTGATTCGGCGTCTGCCGGATTGGTAGAAATTTTAGCGCATCATCAGATTAATTTTAGCGAAATCAAAAACATTCGGGTTGAAGAAGGTCGCTTGGAAGAAGCTTTTTCAAAGATGGTAAGTGTATGAT
>JAYTMU010000042.1:0-7174 GCA_043728195.1 Bdellovibrionales bacterium | reverse complement strand
TCTAAAGTGCCTCCGCCGCCCCAGACCGCAATTTTTATTTGCTCGGTAATCGCTTGTGAATCGATGACGGATTCAAATCCATGAAGATCGGTGTTCTCGGCATAGATTTCGTCGTCAAAGACGATCGTGTTTGCAGAATGAAAATGTTCTGCCAGCGCTGTTTGTTTATCTGCAATCAGAAAGGCAATTTTTTTTAGCGGAGACGTCACAGCAGCATACTTTAAACCAAAATTACTTAAGTAGCTGTGGTAATTAGAAAACTCGGTCTCTGATATTTCAATTGCTGTGAAAAACGAATTCTTCTGCGCAAAGAATTTTTGATGAAACTGGGGACTTCTAGAGAATAAAACAGGCTTTCCTAGGACTGCGGCAAAAAAATCGGGTTTTTTTAAAGGCAATGTCAGCCACTGATAAACTGAGGGTTGATCGTTTAAGTTTGTTAGACCCCGGACGAAATTTATTTCCTGCCAATATTTAGCAAGCTGTCGGTACCAAAGCCATTTGCCAATCGATGAACGTGGTAGAAAGCTTCGGTTACTTGGATCTTGTTGCTGCCAGTTATGACCTATCAACAAATCGTCGAAGTTTTCCACAAGCGGTGACACTTTTAAATGGCTCCGCTCGATCGACTTTACTGCATCTAGTGCCTTTTCGATTGAGTCCTCATGCGATGATACAATTCCTTCAAAATTTGCGGGTTTAAACTGTATATCGAAATCTACATCTATTACACCTGGTGGTGGTAGTTCGGCCGTGCGAATGGAAACTAGCCAACGGTACTTGGGATCTTCTTGAACAAGCTTATGAATTTCAGACATTGCGATTAAATCTGATCTTAACTCTATTCGTGCGAAACTCTTTTTAAGACTGTGTACATTCTTAACTTCATTTTTGGTCAAAGTATAAATTGCATCCGATATGTGAAAGTTTTCGGATAGAATATTTTTTTCAAAATCGCATTCCACTTGGGTTCCTTCAGGGATATGGTAAACGCTGTGGGCTTTACTTAAATATTTGGGTTGGCGTTCCGTGTACTTAGTTTCGTATTCTTGCAGCGCAGAACCTGCAGTAAGTCGCGGACGATTCTGAAATATTCGCCCGTGTTTGTCAGTCACTCGGCTAACAAAAACGATATGGTCAGAATTAGCGATTTCATCTAAATTAAAGCCCGCACCAAGGCTTATGACATAAGAGGCATTTTCTGTAATTAATTTTTTATACGTTTGTATTTCTGTTTGCCTAAAAAAATCTTCGCCTTTTTCGGTGAATATTTCAGTGACGGATTTACCTAAAGCGTTTTCAATTTCATGATCTAAATCGAAATGTGCTATATCTGGAAAGCACATCTTATGTCGCTGAAGTAACTCAGTTTTTCCGACTCCGCGGTGGCCGACAAACACTTTTTTCATGAAGTTGCCTTAATGTGTTGCCAAAACTGAGGGTAACTTTTATTAACGACATTTTGGTTTAGAATATTTATCTTAAAGCCCGCCAAATTTAATAATCCTGCAGCCATAGCCATGCGGTGATCTTCATCGGGATCAAATTCAAGTACTGTTTCTTTATTCAGGAATGAACTTTTTCCATGTATTTCTAAACCACTACTTTTTGCTTCTGTTTTAAATCCACACAATGTTAGCAGTTCTATTGTTTTTGTAAATCGATCCGATTCTTTTGCTTGTAAGTTCTCGGCTCCGTAAAGGTAGGATATACCATCAGCAAAACTACATAGCACGGCCAACACCGGAAATAGATCTGGTGTCTCTTTTAAGCTGTGATCAGCCGCTTTCCATTCAGAATGTTTTTGCACGGACAACAGGTTTTCAGTCACGTTGAAACTGATCTTCATTTTTTTAAAAATGTTTAAAAACTCGATATCAGGTTGTAACGAAACGCTAGGCCAGTTCGTGATGTTCACGGATCCATTTATTACAGCAGCACTTGCTAACGCAAAAGCCGAGCTAATATCTGGTTCTGCTAAAATATTTTTTTGCTGCGGCACTTGTTTAGCCGGAATACTTATTTCTAACGTATCGTTTTTTGAAGCTACTTCTATTTTAAGACCAAATTGCTGCAGCAGTGTAATAGTCATATTCAGATAATCTGCCGATACTATTGGATGATGAACTTTAATCTTCATTTCACACGGTAAATTCCAGCAGTTTAGTAGCAGGCCGCTAATAAACTGGCTTGATATTTTACCATCGCAGTGAATCGTTTCCGCGTAGTTCCAACCCGCCGACTTTATGACAATCGTAGATGAGTTAACAGTGGTTATGGTTACACCAAGTTGCTGTAAGATATTTTTTAATTCGGCTTGGGGTCTTTGGAATAAACGTTCGTCAGCCTTTATGGTCCACTGGCCCTGATGCCGAGAAACGCGAAAGGTAAAAAATCGTAAAGTCGTCCCACCGGCACCGCAATAAAATTCGTTTTTACCAGTATTCAAATCTTGTAACGACTGCTTGAGGTTTTTGACATCGTCAGATTCGCTGAGGCCTGTAATTTTAAGCAAAGGTTGATAGCTTTGAATAACAAGGGCTCGGTTCATCCACGATTTAGAACTGTCTAAAGGACCGGTGAATGAAAACATTAATGCTCCTGCTTTTGTCGCTTTACTTCCGTAAGCACATCGCTGAACGAAACTTTATTTCTGATAACTTTTCCTATTTTGCAGATGAAAATAAAATCAATTTCGCTGCTAGATATTAATTTTTTGTCTTTTGATAGCAACCGTAATATTTTTGCTGAATTCATTTTCGTGATGCAAGAATGTAGTGTAGCTTCAGCGTTTAGGCCAGCGGCTATGCAAATTTGATCGTAATCGGCAGGCTTTAAATTTTTCCTGTGCAAACTCCACTTTGCAGAAAATAAAATGCCAAGCTTTACAGCCTGTCCGTGGGGTAACTTGAAATGACTTTCGAAAACATGACCCATGGTATGACCCAAATTCAAAACGCGGCGATGCCCTAATTTTTCCAATGGGTCTTTTGCTACAACTTTTAGTTTTGCTTGAATCAGTGTGGGTAAAAGAGAATACAGATTTTTTTCTGAAATTAGCTTTAGTAGCGCTGGTGTATTAATGATGGCAATTTTTAAAACTTCTCCCATGGCATCGTTTGCGCGCTCGTTGGGTTGACTTTCCAACAGCTGTTTCACCAGATAAACGCTTTCTGCTGGATAGATAGTCCCCACCTGATTTTTTACACCCGCTAAGTTAAGCCCATTTTTCCCACCATGGGCTGAATCAATAGCTGCTAGCCACGTCGATGGAATCTGCACAAAACGACGTCCGCGCAAAAATGTGCTGGCTAAAAAGCCAACGAAGTCACCGACACTACCGCCACCGACTGCCAAAAATGTAAGATCTGTAGATTGCGGAATTGTAGCCGTACTTATTTTTTTCAATAGACTGTAAAATGAGGCAATGGTTTTTAGGTTTTCGCCAGCTACCAATGGCCAACTGTGGGCAAAGCTTTGCCGCCATGTCTTAAAAAAAGGCTGCTTATCTAATATAGCATCGTACAGCAGCACTGTTGCTGCTGGAAATTGGCGTCTTGGTGGCAGTTTCTGAGAATAAACAAGATCCGTTTTCACTTCACCAATCTAGTCCTAATTATAGATGATATCAAGCATTAGGCCGTGATTAATGCCGTGGTTTTGCCTACACTGACCCAGCTTTTTCAATCACAAAATGTCTGCAGAAAGGTTTTTTCATGCAAAAAATTAAAGTTGCTAACCCGGTAGTTGAACTTGATGGCGACGAGATGACTCGAATTATCTGGAAGTTTATCAAAGACAAATTGATTCTTCCCTATCTAGATATTGATATTAAGTATTTCGACTTGGGAATGGAATACCGCGATCAAACAGGCGACCAAGTTACTGTGGATGCGGCAGAAGCCATTAAAAAATACAACGTTGGTATCAAGTGCGCAACGATCACTCCGGATGAAGCACGCGTTAAAGAATTTAATCTGAAACAAATGTGGAAATCACCTAATGGAACAATTCGAAATATTTTAGACGGAACAGTTTTTCGTGAACCCATCATTTGCAAAAACGTTCCCCGCTTAGTCCCTAACTGGACAGCGCCTATTTGCATTGGCCGCCATGCCTTTGGTGATCAATACCGCGCAACAGACTTCGTTACAAAAGGCGAAGGCAAACTAACAATTACGTTTGAAGGCAAAGACGGCCAAAAAATTTCCCACGAAGTGTATAACTTCAAAGGCGACGGTGTTGCCCTTGCGATGTACAACACCGATGACTCTATTAAGGGTTTTGCTAGATCATGCTTTAACACAGCCCTTGTAAAAAAATGGCCTTTGTATCTTTCTACTAAAAATACAATTTTAAAAAAATACGATGGCCGCTTCAAAGATATCTTCGAAGAAATTTTTGAAAAAGAATTTAAGCCACAGTACGAAGCCGCCGGAATTACTTATGAACATCGGTTAATTGATGACATGGTTGCCAGCGCATTAAAATGGAATGGAAACTTCGTCTGGGCTTGTAAAAACTATGACGGCGACGTGCAATCAGACACGGTAGCACAAGGCTTTGGTTCACTTGGCCTAATGACTTCAGTTCTAATTACGCCAGATGGCAAAACGATGGAATCAGAAGCAGCACACGGAACCGTGACCCGACACTTCCGCGCGCATCAAAAAGGCCAGTCGACATCGACAAACCCAATAGCATCTATTTTTGCTTGGACTCGTGGGCTTGAGCACCGTGCAAAATTAGATAATAATCCTGCGCTTGATAAATTCTGTAAAACTTTGGAAAAAGTTTGCGTTGAAACTGTTGAATCAGGAAAAATGACAAAGGATTTAGCGGTTTGCATTTATGGCGATAAGGTTAATTCAAGTCAATACTTGAATACCGAGCCGTTCTTAGATGCTATTGATCAGAATTTGAAAAAAGCGATGGTGCTCTAGTCATATTTAGTGAGATACATGATTTCCCACATCCAAAATATGCAGCTCGCCGTTTCGAATTTCAAAAAGTATTCGCTTACCGGAATCTAAGCGAATGGTGTGTTGATTTTTATCTCCCTGCAGCGTTTTGTGGTGCCAGCCGTTTTTTGCATCTAGGGCTTCGCTGCCAGGCTTCGTTGTGCTGATCGCACGTAAGCCTTTATTTGGATCGGTCATGATGTCCAAAAACTCATCGTACTTTTTACGCACGTTTGTTTTACCTTCCGAATTCAAAAATTTTTCAGCAGCTTTATGAATTTGAAATGGTTTTCTTATTAGCGCAACAGTCGCAACAGTCTCGGTTGTGTTCAGAAGATGCGGCGCATGAGTCTTAATCAAACTCTTTAATTCATCATCGGTGTGTTTTATGCCGGACATTTTCTGCCAGAATTCGGCATTTCCCGCTAGTTCGGGCTGGCTCAGTATCTTAGCTAGCTTACAGGAAAATGCCGCCTGAGCTATATTACCGATAAGTATTAGAAAAATAATTAATCTAAGTGCCACAGCTTAGAATTCCATTGGCTAAATCAACACGACCCTTTTGCTTCAGTTGAGTTAGCCTTGAAAAGACATCTTTTAACTCTTTCAGCCTCGAAGAAACTTTCACTAAGGCCAACGACAACTTTGGCGCTAGTGCAAGCCCTCCGACGCCCATTAAGCCGTCAACCAGCGCCTGCCCGGCCTCGTGACACACAAGGTTCATCACAAGATCACCATCTAAAGTTCCAAAATTTTGTACAAGTGTTTTTAATTCGTTTGAAATATTCATCACAAAATCTTTTAGTGCTTTCGCTTGTTCACTAATACTGTTCCACAATACTTCTGGCTTGGTTAGTAAAGTGGTAATTAGCGTGCCATCAGGAATCGCTAACTGCGCACCTTGCAAACTTTGCGACAAGCACGACCCCACCCGTTGCATGACCAAATCTTTTTGAGCTACTGCAGTCTTTCGAAGTGTGACTAAATTCTTAACTAACTTTGGGGCAGTTTCACAAAAATCTGCGCGCGCATGTGGAATGAAGAACTTTAATAATGAAGTTTTACTGAAATCATTTTGGCAGTAGGAAATATTTCTAGCCATTTTTTTATCTGAAAAATATATTGCAAACGCTCTTCCGCTTTTTGTTTCAGAATGACATACCAACTGCTGGCCAGCTAGGTTCAGTATCTTCTCATTGTGGACTAAATCCATAACAACAACTGCAAAATTACTACTATTTTCGCCGTCTACAAATATCTGGTCGAACAGAAATGGCCGAATTTTTCCGACGCGGGTAAGATCCAGCTCGGTTAGCTGTATTTTTTTAAGTTCTTTAGAAATTTCATATAGTTCGGCACCTTTAAATTGTTTGCCAGCTATCAGCTGATAGCCCATAGCCCTCGCTGTATTTGTGCAAATCATAAGGGTAAGGAAAAGGTACTTCATGATCCTTAATCGACATTTTTGAAGCTTTTTTGAATACGGCCTTGGTCCAGAGTGTCTAACCTAACATCCCCCATTTAACTATTAGTCACCCCAGCACTTCTAAGTCACTATAGATCCACTCGCAGGGATCTATTTTTGCAAAAGCTAATGTTATGCGAAAATTTAAACGTGTTTCGGTAGACTCAGTTGGCTTTGCAATCGACGAAAAAAAACATTTCCAAATCGCTATACAAGATTTTTCACGCATGGGAGTAAGCTTCACCACAGGCGAACGCTTCATTGAAAGAAGCTTCGTTTCAATAATGTATCAAAACGAGATTAACCAAATTATCCAAATGAAGATTTACATTAAGAATATCTCAAAGGCGTCTGACAAAAATTTTCGCATTGGCGCTTTATTCGTGGCCGTGGAATCAAGAACTTAGCGATTTCGTAGTTTTGGATCTAGCTGGTCCCTAAGTCCATCACTAATCAGCTGCGTGGATAAAATTAAAAACAGTAGGCAAATGCCAGGAATAGTCATTAACCACGGCGCTTGTTGGATATAATTCTTCGCATCACTTAGCATAGTCCCCCACTCAGGGTAAGGGGCTTGAACTCCAAGACCTAGAAAACCCAAAGCTGCAGCATTTAGCACAGCTTCACTAAAACAAACTGCGGACTGAACTAAAATAGGCGTGTAGCAATTTGGTAGTAAATGTCCAAAAATAATTCGTGTGTGCGATGCCCCTAGTGCCGTGGAAGCTTGGACGTAATCTTTCGAACA
>JAYTMU010000041.1:0-5616 GCA_043728195.1 Bdellovibrionales bacterium | reverse complement strand
AGCTGGCTTACCTACCTTTGTGAATGCAAACTACAAGCAGCCGAATGCTTTTTTTTATCAGATTGAAAAAGACGGTGCAGTTTCTTACTTGCTAGGTAGTATGCATATTGGAATTCCATTAAGTTCATATCCCACTAAAATTTTTGAGCGTGCCGACGCAGCCAAACTTTTTATAGCAGAAGGCGATCCCTTCGAGATAACAGCCGAGCAGTTAGCACTGCAAAAGAAAATGGTACGGTACACCAAAGGTAATTCGCTTGATAAAAATATTTCAGCAAAATCTTACTTAAAACTAACCGCGATTTTTGGGCAGCAACAGGTGGAAAAACTTAATGCGTACACACCCGCCGTTATATCCACTTTATTTAGTCAAAAAATGATGGAAAGCTTAAATCCTGGTGGTTCTGACCCGCTGTATGATTTCCAAAGTGGTATAGATCTGACGTTACTGCGGCAAGCACAGGAAAAACAAAAGCGTATTCTATTTTTAGATGATCGCACGCAAATAATTTTGGATTCAAATGAAGCGATGACGGCAGAAGATCTTGAAAAGATGTTACAGTTTAAAAACCCCATAGCATTTCAACTTGATTGTATCAACCATGCTCAACATTCCTATCTTCAGGGCGATGATACCGGCATACAAAAGTATCTGGCAAAGTGTGTTGGAAAAGGATTAGCCACAACACTTTTAAAGCGCACGAATCAGTGGTTAACGAAGCTGCAAGCTTCGCTTATTAGGGGCGATACATTTGTTGTTGTGGGTGTAGCACATGTGGTTGGTCCCACAGGCCTTGTTGCTAAGTTACAAGCGCAGGGTTATCGCGTCCAGCGTTTAAGAAAAAAGTGAATTAACTTTGAAATCAGGTTAAAAATTTGTTAATTTTTTCTAACAGTCGCCAATTACTATTGAAGCATCTACGCACAATTATTTCCTAAACGTTTGAAATGCACATTGATTTCTGCAGTAAACAGCAGCTAGGCTACAGCATGCTAAAAGTAGAGATTCGTCGCGGAGGATTAATTGAAAGCACACATCGGGTGCACGCCCGTGTGGAAACCGCTGACGGAAATATTTTGTTTAACACAACGGATGACTTCGATTTTTTCGCGCGCTCTGCGATTAAGCCGTTTCAATCCTACTTGTTATTAAAATCGGGTGCGTTTGAAAGCTTAAATCTAGATTTAACACATCTTGCTTTGGCGTCAGCATCGCACGCGGGCGAGTTACAGCACACGGACCGGGTTACGGCGTGGTTAGAAAAACTAGGATTAGATCATACAGCACTTCGGTGCGGAACGCATTGGCCTGGCGATGCCGAAACCGGCTATTTCATGCATGAAAATAAATTAAAGCCCTGTGCGGTTCATAATAACTGTTCGGGTAAACACACAGGCTTTCTTTCCGTCTGTGCGCATTTGAAATTACCGTTTGAAGGCTATCATCTGATCGATCATCCGTTACAACAAAAATTAAAAACGGTTTTAGAAAATGAATTTGACTGCCAACTGATGAATTATGGCATAGACGGGTGTTCGATTCCCGCCTTTATGGTTAGTTTCCATAAAATGAGTAAAGCCTTTGCCAGAATGGCAGCACAGGCCTTGGCAGATCCATCATCAACTGCGGGCCTTGTGGTGCAAGCTTTCAAAGCCAATCCTGTTTTAACTTCTGGTACGGCCGATTACTGCACGCGCATTATGGTTAAAAATGCACGCCGCATTTTAGTAAAAGGCGGAGCTGAAGGCGTTGTTGCCGGAGTTTTCCCCGAGAAAAAACTTTCTATACTTGTTAAATGCCACGATGGTTCCCACCGGGGTTCTGAACATGCGTTTGATTATCTGGTGCAGAAGTGGGCTGGACTGCAGCCGGCAATGCCTACGAAATTAAATAACTGGGTCGGTACTGAAGTGGGTCACGTCGAAGTGATCGAAAATGTTTAATAGTAAACTGTGCTTAGCATGCCATGGGGCCAGCGCTGTTTTTAAAAGCATACCTGGTGATGACCACG
Source organism: Bdellovibrionales bacterium (assembly GCA_043728195.1). GTDB lineage: Bacteria > Bdellovibrionota > Bdellovibrionia > Bdellovibrionales > Bdellovibrionaceae > Pseudobdellovibrio. The sequence goes on along the minus strand of JAYTMU010000041.1, from coordinate 3,604 downwards.
AATTTATTCCGCTTTCTGCCGAACCTAATCCACAAAAAACTGTGTTGTAAGAACTTGTGGATGATTCACTGAGGCTAAGCACAGAAATAACTGTCTAACTTGTTTACATTCAAGCCAGACATTTCGATAAAATTATTCTACTGCATGTAGTGATTTATTCATCAGACCGAATAGTAGTTAGTGAGTAAAACTATTCTGAAATTTTCGTTAGTAATCTTAGTCGCTGCGGTGCTAGCAAGTTGTAGCGCCGGAACCACTGCGGCATCGTCTCAGGTGCTAGTTTACGATCCAGCTTCTAAATTTGTATCGAAGAGCTAACGGCCGTGGCGCATTAAGTGTTTCGAAAAGTGCAGTTGCTGCGTCCCACTGGCACGCGCAAGATATGATGGCGCTGAACTATTTTTCACACTCAGAACCCAGTGGTCGAAATTTTAGCGCCAGAGCAGCCGCCTTTGGCTATTCGGCGGCAGCTGAAAATATTGCGGCTGGCAGTAATTCGGCGTCGGCACTTTTTTGTCAATGGCGAAATTCTCCGGGGCACAATACAAATGTGTTGGGTGGCTCGTACACCAGCACTGGCATTGGCGAAGCCTCGGGCAGTGGACGTTACGGAATTTATTGGTCTAGCAATTTCGGTGGCTCTGTTAATGACACTCTGTTAATGACGCGCTTACCGAACCTTTTACAGCAGCCACCAACTGTTTAATGCCAACCAACGTTCAAAACTTTCCATAATCAACATGTGCAGTCACGTTTTTGGTTACTGATTTGCAGCTTTATCTTTTGCGTATAATCGCGGGGGAAATATGCCACAAAATATCAGAAACCAATCAAGCCCAGACAAACTACAGACCCGAAATCAAATTAAAAAAACCATGCGGCCGGCTATTCCACGGGATGATTTAACCGGTGCACACGCAGGAAAAGAAAACCTTGGGAATAAGGGCGTTAAAAGCCAAGATAAAAGTACCAATGTCAAAAGCCGAAAAACGGCAAAAAGCAAAACGCGCACACCAATTATTTAGATTTTTTTCGGCAGGGCATTGCCCATCCTTCGGTAGGGTTTAAGATGGTCAGATAAGTTAAATCAAGGCCGAATTTCAAGTTTGTTCCGTAGTGAATGCGCAACTTTAATTAATCGAAAATTCTAAACTATTTTTTTGCCTTATCCCGTAAAGTTTTCATAAATTCGCGCGCTGATAATTTGTCTGCGTCTGATATCTGGTTCCACACTTTATTTTGAAGTGCACCAATTACTGCGTACGCAAACAGCGAGTGATTGTTTTTAGGATTAACCTTACACAGTTTAATCATGGCTTTCTTCCAGCCTATTTTAACCAATTGCGCCGGAGTTGTTATCCCAGCCTTTAAAAATGTTTTTTCGGATTCAGGGCCCAGATTTTTTAAATCTATAATTCGACGGGCTTTTTGAAAAACCTGCTCGGGTAGCTCGTCTTTAAACATCTGCGGTATTCGTGTATCTATCTGTTTTTTCATAAGCCTTCACCGACACACTAAAGTAAAAACGCCTCACATCAATACACAATGCCCCAAAGCCTGCGGGACCTAGGTCAAGTTTTCCAATTCGATCGTCGAGTTTTTCCAGACTTTGGCCGTGTGAAATACATTGGCGCAGTCATTGCCTTATAGGTTGGTATACCGGCTTGAACACAAGCCTTATCAACATCCAGGAGGATTTATGTTAGAAATTATCAGATCAGAAAATCAATCAATCGACGCAAACCGTGTTTCACAGCAGGGCTGCGAGGTCAGTCAATTTATGAAAAACTTTTTCGACGCCGTACGCGAAGGCAACCAAGACGAGGTTTCGACTTACTACGTCGATGATACGAAAGAATTAAACTTTCCACTTCATGCCATTATCAGCGACGAGCTTATATTGGTCGATGACCACTTAGCTACTTTTGGTGGGACCTTGTACACCGCTGTGGGGGCACAGCTTCGACTGACGTGCGTGCTAGATAAATCAGAAGGATACTGGCAGATCATTCACGGCGAAATTCAAAATGACAGTCTTAGTCACTAGTTTTTCTTTTCGTGACGGTGCCGCCTTCCCTAAGCCAGGCAAGCCTAGATAAAGGCTCCTGGCTTTTGCATCATAAGAAATTAAAACTAGCAGAACAAAAGGAACTGGTTTTAAGTGCAACCAAAACCCAGCGTATTCGCTAAGGGCTTTCAAAATTCGACCGAGCTTGCAAGCTCCAAATAATTATTTTCTAGTGTGATCGCTATTTGCTTTTTGCTTGCAACGTGTTTGAATATGAAGCCCCACTTTTATGCAAATATCTTTAATAGCTAATGAGCGATTACCACAAGGTTCGTAATTTGAAGGACAAATCGCATAATCAGGAATTATAGATTCTAGATTGCGTTCGTTGACAAGCGCCTGGCCGACTTTCAGCACATCTTCCTTCGATAGCCTGCCACTTTCAAATTCATGTAACGCAATGTCGAACGCCGTGTAGAATTCAAAAACTACTGACGGCACTTTCTTATTCTGTACTTTTCGTAGATATATGGCGACGACTTGCTTTGAAAACTGCTGCATTATTTTTTCAGAAATTTCGATGCTGGCATCAGAATTATCAAAGATGACAATAAATTTTCGATTGGGTTTTGCATTTATAATTTCAGTTATGTTCTTCATTTTAAACGATTCGATGGACCATTCCGTCAACCAGTTTCGTAAGTATCTTTGATGTTGCGGGTAGTTGGACGCTGCTAGGAAATTTTCAATTCGAATATCAAACCAATTTGAAATCGCACTGACAATAACAAACTTTGGCACAACTTCGTTTTCAGAAATCGCATGGTACAGTCCGGGCATTCCAGTGAAGCCTTTGTCAGGCTCAAGAATTTTAAGTGCAGATTTGATCAAACCCGTATTTTCCGCTTGGCGTAACACATCATCAAAGCCGCTGATGATATACGGTTTTTGCTCGGCCGTAGCAACAGAGAATGAAAGAAGAATAGTAAGTAAAAATATTGAAATAAATTTGGACATGCTTAGGTTTATCTTATGCCGAATATACAGTCCAGATGTCACATAAATTTTACCGCAGCACGTTTACATAGCGACGAACTAAAAAACAAAGTAGAGTACTTTTATAACTTTAATAAAAGGTGTGCCGATGCGACGACTATTTTTTCTGTACTTAACTTCTCTTGTTGTTATGCCAGTTCATGCGAATGAGACGGATTCTGTGTATCAAGCAAATTATAATCTGCGATTTGAGCCCTTGCGATTATTTAATTCAGAATTAAGTATTGTAGCAGATTTTAAAATTTCTGAGCATTGGGCAGTAGGTCCGGAGATTTGGTATAAAAAGTAGGCTCGTCAGTTTTCGAATGAACGGTATTCTATCAATAGATATTTTATCGGAGCTAGGGCAAATTGGTATATAAATGGTGCTTTCACCGATGGATTTTACACGGCTACTTATTTACGCTATGCTAAAGCAGAAATTCAAACGTCGAACCTCATTTCTATCAATGGTGATACAGAAAAATTAATTGCAGGCATCATGCTTGGATACGGCTGGTTTTGGCAGAAGTTTAATATGGTTCTAGGAGCAGGCTTCGA
>JAYTMU010000040.1:0-20197 GCA_043728195.1 Bdellovibrionales bacterium | reverse complement strand
AGCGGCTTCGTTTGGGTAAGAACATCCGAATATCAGAGTCTTTCTTGGGATTTAGAGCTTTTTCTTGGCACTGTTAGGACCTTGTAAGGGATCAGTTTCCAAACATTAGGCTTCGCTAATATTTTATACTTTTGGTTTCTAGCTTCTGCTAGAGTTTTCTTATGAAGACTTTTATTACAAATTTACTGGCTACATGCATTACTTTAAGTTCGGGATCAGCGCTACTTGCGCAACAACTGGCGCCTGGCATGTGGAAGGTTAAAACCGATTTTAAATTAAATGGTATATCGCTACCAACCACAGATGATGAAGAGTGTATTACTGCTGCTGAAGCCAAGGATGCCAAAACAACAGTGGCTAAAGAATTAAAACGTAATGACTGCGAACTTAAAAATTGGAAGGTTAAAGGAAAAAATCTAGAAGCCAGTATTTCTTGCAAACGCTCTGAAATTGAAGCTGAAGGTATCTTAAAAGGAACGTTTAACGAAAAAAGTTACGAACTTTTTGGCGAAGCTGCTGGTACATTTCAGGGAATAATTCCGTCGACCGCGACGCTAAAACTGATCGGCACGTGGGTTAAGACGTGCAAGCTTTCAACTGCGATTAAGTAATTAGCCTGTATATAACTAAAAAGTGTAAGCCTGCACCTACGATGGTAAATAGATGAAAAAGTTCATGGTAGCCAAAAATAGCTGGGTTAAATATCGGTTTTTTCAACGCATAAAATATGGCTCCTGCAGTGTAGACAGCTCCGCCGCACACGATCAGGTAGAATTGATCCATTCCTAGCGCTGTTTTAAATTCCGTAAAATAGGGAACTGCTAGCCAACCCATAACAACATAAAAAATAGCGGTTACATATTTAGGTGCTTTCACCCAAAAAATGGACTGCATTATACCAATAAATGCAACGGTCCAAATTATTCTTAGCAGTTGATTGCCAGTTTGTTCTGCTAAGGCTAGCAAACAGATCGGCGTAAAAGTTCCCGCAATAACTACGAAAATGGCAGAATGATCAAAACGTTTCAGCAATTTACGCCGAGCTGGTTCCCAGTGTGGCCGGTGATATATGGCGCTGATGCCAAAAAGTAAAAGTAACCCCAAAACATAAATGCCAGCTGCAAGAAAAGCGGTGCTTGAACTAGCTTTTGCTAGTAGCAGGCACCCAGCACCTAGAAAAAAGAAAAAGGCTTCCTGATGAAAATATCCTCGCAAAGCTGGCTTTTTTTGCTGCGCGGGTTCAGACATTTTGTTTTTTCAAATAGTTAACAAGAATATCAAAGTTTGCATTTAGCGTCTGAATTTCGTCGTGGGTACCCCCAGCATCAGGGTGAAAAATACGTGAAAGTTTCTTTTTTGCTGCACCGAGAGCCTGTGCATCCAAAGGCATTAGTAATTCAAACCCATTGTTGGCAAAAAAATAAATAGCTTCTTGCGCCGCACGCGGTGGTTGGTTGGCCGTCAGTGGCGCATGCACATTTTTATTTTTTTTAAATTCTTGCGCACGTAATTTTTGCTTTTGATATTGCAGCTTTTTATACTCGGCTTGTTTAGCCTTATATAATTCTTGTGCTTCAGAGACCGGCCTGACCGCAGCAGTTGTTTTGTTGGTACCATTCGCGATCTGACTTTTTTCGATTTCAGATTTTCCATCTAAAAAATCGATGTGGTCTTTTTCAGTTTTTAAAAGTGCTGCCCAGATATGTTTACAAAGGTTTCCCTTTTTCGCGGCGGGGCACGTGCAGTCTGCTAAGACTAAATTACTTTCGACGTTTGGAGACTTTAAGATAATTTTAAATGTAGATGTACCACGAATATACGCTTGCACCTCTGTGTCGGACGGTTTGCTAGACGTTACTTTTCCATTAGAGAAAAAAGCGTTTCCCGCGTGGCGAATTTCCGCTTTAAAAAAATGTTCCCATTGCTGTAAAGAAATAGCCGCTCCTTTATTAAACCGAAACCCGTCTAGCTTACGGTATGGACTTCCTGAATGTTAAATTGTTTCTAGAGAGGGTTACAATTTAAGTTATTTATTGTGCTTTGGGTTAAAAAATCCTAACTTCTGCCTATGAACACAACCAATTCAGGTACCAGCCCAGCGTCCACAGGTCACAGCAGACCCAGCGAAAGAAAATTTGCTAACAAGCTTTTTATTGGCTTAATTGTTTTGGTATTAGCTGCCTTTGCAATTTCATTTGTTGTAGGCCAGAAGCGTGATTTGCGCCCTGCAGGTGTTGAAACTGCTCCGTCAGAGACCAACTCGGTAACTGCACCAGAACCGCCGCAAAATCAACAGACTGCTCCAAAAAATTAAAATTTAGTTAAGAAATTTTATCTTCAACAGCTTTCATTCGTTTACGTACCGCTGTTTTAACTTTAGCTTGCTCAGATAAATTTAGTTTTCCATACCCAGGAAGTTTTTTGGCCTCGGGCGACTGTGCAAGTTTTACAGCTTGCATAAGTGCTTTGGCAAAACCAGCTTTACCTTCACTGTCTAAAAGTTTTTTAGAACGAAAAAAATTAGCCCAGGTAAATTCAGCGAAATTCTTTTCACTGTTTTCGAACGCGCCGGCTTTACGGACAAACCAGGCAAGACTTCGGTAGGGGTCATCGGCTAAGCCGCGAATGTCATTCGGAAGATAATACTCTTTCCTAGGGCCTTGTCCAAATTGGCAATATGGGTACGAGGTCCGATTTTTTAACATCCACTTCCAAAAGGCTGCGTACGACAACTTCGAATTAGACAAATCTTTTACGATTTCAATTTTTATTTTCTTAATGCCGACGTGGTAGCACGCACACAGGTAATGATGGCGATCAATAACATACAGCTGCTTATCTGGCGCTAAGACAACTGGTACAATCGTTTCGTTAATAAAGGCTTTATATTCTTTTTTAGAAAATTGTTTCACCTGTTTTATTTTTTCATCAACTTCTAACATACCAACAGCAAACTGCGTTGGTCGTAGGGAAAGAACTTTTACTTTTTTCATAGGCTTTACCGTTTTCATCACTGTTATGGTTTTAACAGGTTGTCTTTGGGGCGTTCGGTTAGTAGGGGGTTGGCCTCTGCCAAACGCATTAAATCTTTACCTTGAGTTTCGTCCGCAGCTTCGGGGTTATTACGGCGCTCTTGCAAATTAACTTCAGCCTGTTCTTTAATGCCGTGCTTACGTTCTTCTTCATGAGATTTAGCTTGTTCTTTTGATTCGAGCATCTGCACTTTAAGCGTATCAGCAAAAACCACTTCGCGGCCTTCATCTGGCATGGTGATTCCGTTAGCTAACAAGGACTCTTTGATATGAATCATGGCGCGCGAACGCACTCGGGGTTGATTTGTTTCTTTAATATTAAACCAGAACATAACTTTTAAATTTACACTAGAGGCACCTAAGGAATCGGCAATCACACTGACTTCAGGATCGTGCAGCACGCCGCGAACGTCGCGCATGCTTTTTATAATAATTTCTTGCGCTTTACTGATTGAATCCGCGTACGAGATGCCAACAGTAAATGATGTACGCGTCAGCGGATTAGCTGTTCGGTTTTGCACAACCGACTGAATGACTGTCGAATTTGGAATTAAAATTAAATTTCCATCTAGATCTATAATGGTGGTGCCACGCATGCTTAGGTTTTGCACGTAGCCTAAATTCTCACCGATTTCAATCAAATCACCCTTAGTAAAAGGGCTTCGCATAGCTAGCAGTAGACCCGCTAAATAATTTTCGGCAATACCGCGAAATGCCAATCCTAGAACTAATCCCAACATTCCAGTACCTCCGATAATTGTGGTTGCTAAGCTAGATAGACCGGCAGTGCGTAAAATCAAATAGAAAAATAACAACCAGATTGGCAGCAGACTTAATTTAGAAACAGTGGATAGCAAAAACGGATTAGAAATTCGCTTTTCCCACAACGTGTGGATCCCGCGATTTAAAAATCGATTTAAAAGTATCAGCACCAAAAAAAGACCAAATGCCAGTAGAATATTTGGCATGGCTCGCTTGGCTGTATCGACCATGCGGCGCACTTCATTTGCGGCAGGCGAAAGATCTGTCAGTGCCGTGGTTTTAAGTTCTGCTTTATTTATGATAGCGATGACCGATGGCAACCGTTCTGCGGTCGTTGTTAACCAGTCCAGTTGTTCTTTGGTATTAGCTTGGCCTTCAATTGTCACCATCCCGTCTTGCATCGTAAGTTTGATATCAGGAAACCAGCCGGCCTGTTTGACGATGCTGCTTAAAACCCGCAAACTTTCCAAGTCGGATTCGGCGGTTGGTAATTTTACGACCTTAATTTTGTCTTCAAATATTTGATTCAGCCGACTTTTTGCAGGATCTGAGGCCGGTTTGCCTGTTTGGCCTAGTGCTAAATACGAGGTTAAAAAAATAAGCGTAAAGGCACTACAAAAACAGAATCTGTTTAGATTTTTTATTATAGTCATTTTCATTTCATCTTACTATGGATTATCGTTAAATGATTTTCAACCGTCTAATTAAAATGTTTAAATCGCTTATCACTTAACTTAAAGGTGGGCCTAAATAGTGGATACCTCGCAAATTATATTTTTAGTCATTATGATCGCGACCCTTGCTCTTTTTATTACCGAGGCCTTACGAGTGGATGTTGTGGCTGTCTTAGTCATTTTAGCGCTTACCTTGACAGGCCTCATCGATGCAAAACAAGCCTTTTCGGGTTTTTCTAGTGAGCCAGCAATTATCGTTGCAGCTGTTTTTATCTTGTCAGCAGGCCTATCACTAACCGGAGTGACTGACACCATCGGGCGTTTGGTTGGTAAATGGTCCGGAAATAACGAAGTTGTTGCGAACGCCGTGATAATGCTTTCTGTCGCGGCCCTTTCTGCATTTACGCACCATTTGATGGTGACTGCAATGATGCTACCTATTGTCATGAAAATTTGTAAGGAAAAGGGATTACATTCTTCCAGATTGTTAATTCCGATGGCAACGGCAGCTTCACTAGGCACTACACTAACCTTGATCGGCGCGCCCGCATTTTTATTAGCCAACAACATCCTGACGCGTTCCGGGGCACCAACCTTAGGTATTTTTTCTGTGGCTAAGGTGGGATTACCGCTTTGTTTGGTTAGTTTCACTTTTATTATATTGATGAAGTGGCTTTTACCTCGCAAATCAGGCACAGAAAATTCGGACGATCGGTTTAAATTAACTGAAATCTCGACGGAGTTAATAATTCCTGAAAAAAGCAAATGGATTGGCCTTACATACAAAGAACTAAAAGATCAAAGTGAAAAAAGATTTCAAATGTTTGGTTGGCTTCGAAAAGGAAAAATACAAGAACTTCGTAGTGATGGAATTCTGCAGGAAGGTGACGTCCTTTTAGTAAAAATCAATGCCGATGAACTGGTGTCGATCGAAGAAAAATTAGGCTTAGCTTTAAAAGCTGTAAAAAAGTTTGGTAGTGAAGTTACTGTTGGCGGTAATACCTCGACGTTGGCTGAAGAAGACGGCCGCATATTTCAGGCCGTGCTTGCACCAAATTCGGAATTTATCGGCAGGTCGTTATCCCAAATACATTTTTTTGAGCGCCACGGTGTGGCTGCCATCGGAGTGTGGCGTAAAAGTGGCTGGATCATGACCGAGACCTCGGACACGCCACTTCGAGAAGGTGATTTAATTGTACTTTGGGGACCCGAGGAAAAATTTGAGCGACTAACTCGGCATCGCGGTTTTCTAATGTTCTTGCCGTTTCATGCGCGTTCAACGAAACGAATCAAAATGGGTCTTAGTAGCTTTATCATGGTCGCATCCGTTTTAGTAACAGCACTTGGATGGGTGCCTGCACACGTGGCATTTGTTGCCGGCGCCGTAGCGATGATTTTAGCGAAGTGTGTTTCTGTCGAGCAAGGATACGATGCGATCGAAACAAAAATTTTCGTCATGATAGCCGGGGTCATTCCGCTTGGTATAGCCATGGAAAAAACGGGTGTTGATAAATTACTTGCAGAATTTGTCGTGCAGTACACGCAAGGGTGGCAGCCCATCTGGATGTTGCTGGTGTTTTTCTGGTTTGCGGCGCTTGTGACGCAAATTCTTTCAGACGCGGCAACGACTGTACTGATTGCACCGATTGCAATTGCCTTTGCTAAATCCGCGCAAATTTCACCGACAGCCGCCGTGATAACTGTAACGGTCGGGGCTGTGGCGTCTTTTTTAACGCCAATTGGCCACCATGGTAATTTGCTGATCCTAAGCCCTGGCGGGTATAAATTTTCGGATTTCCTAAAAATAGGATTTCCGCTAACGGTGATTATTTCGGGAATGACCTGTTACTTAAGTTTACTTTTTTGGGGGTAGAACTAAGAATTTGTTTTTTGTAACTGCCCTGTTTGATAAAGCAGTTGCAGAATTTGAAAATGATTATTTATTTGTGATGAAACTTTTATTTGTTTGCCAGAATTTAATTTTATAAGAAATGCGGTAGCGATTTTAGAATTTTTTAATTCCACGAGTTGGCCTTGGCTTGCAATACAAAGTATGCCGCTACTAAGTTTGGCCCACACGATCTGTTGGGTATTCGCCAGACATACGGTGTCTGCCACTTTCAACATTAGCTTAGTGTTAGCACCCGGAGCACTTTTAAATCCGTTCATCGAGCTTATTATTAGCCACTTTTTCATGAAAAGGTCATGAAGCTCATTTTTTGTAAGTTGTGAAATTTCGTAAGCCGAGCGTTTCATTATAGGTGGTAAAGCTTTAATTTCACCGTTTTTCCTGATTGCTGCGTCAAAAGGAATTAATTTTTTAGTGCTGTCGCTTTTTAACTTTTTAAACAGCAATGGCTGCAAGGTTTCCGTTACAACATCGTGATAATTTTGATCAACCCAAATGCCAATGCTCCAGGTCGCACTGAACGCGCCGTTAGATTCTGCTATATGCCATGCGCTTGATGGCCAGTACGTTAAGTGGCCGGGTCTGGCGTTCATGACGGTGGATTTTTTTAGATGTTTAGCATAGTCAAAGGCCATTTCTAAATCAGGATGCTGCTGTACATACGCGGGTGTCCAAAGTCGAAATTTTTTTTCACCCACAATGGGAATACTAAATACGCTGCAACCGTCGACGTGCACACCAAACGGAGTTTTCTTATAATTTCCAAGATAAAGGCCGATTTCGGCGTGTCGGTTAGGAAAGCCTACTTTTTCGTAAAGACCTTTTGTGAATTCACCTAGTGTGTGCCACGCATCACCGCTGACCTGAATTAATTCATCACAAACTAAACAGTAATCAGAAAAAATTGCGCTTATGCGTTTATGATACCCCAAAAAAGATATATCCGATTTTAAGGGTAGCGCTTGCAGAACCTCATTTTGGTATTGCGATTCGCCATCAATATAAAATTTAATTCCCAGGGCTGTTTTCGTTTTTCTGCAGTGATCGCTGTACTTAACTAACCAATTAAAAACTTGTTGCTCTGATAATTGTAAGATTGAAAGCTTAGCGTTTTTAAAATGGGCAGGTTTTCGTTCCCAACTTTTTGAAACAAAATCAGACCAGAATTTTTTTTTCGCTTTTTTCTCGCTGTAATTTTTTTGCAAGTAAGTCCCAATTAAAATTTATTAAGGTGCTGTGTAAGTCACGGCACTGGTACCTGATCCTACATTACCTAAAGAATCTGTCACCAAAGAAGCATTAATTCCAATCTGAACAGTTTCAGTAGAAATACACGTAGCAGCACTTAAATTTACCGTGCCAAGTGTATCGGTATACGCGGCAGCAACGTGAAAAACCCAACCAATTGTGGTTCCATCGGGCAAAGTGCTTTGCATTTTCTTAGTTGGATCGGACGGTCGTAAAAATACCTTTTGGGGTTGTAGGCCACGTTGATGCAGCTTAGCTGCTAGCCAGTGGCTCTGACAAAACAGCCAATTTTCACAGGTCATTAATATACCATACGCTGTGTAAATAAATTTAGCCTCTTCCGCTTTGCCGGAAAAAATTCAAAACTGGATATCATTTCGACAGGCAGCTTTGTTAAAAAGACTCGTTATACATACCTACACTAGGGTCTGTCAGTTGCGGTCTGTTGGTATGCAAATGATTGTAATCCTGACTTAACTTTGTGTATTCGTCACCAATTCCGATGCGTGCAGATAGTTCAATTTCCTGTCGGACCATATCTAAAATTTCTGTTTCTTCTTCTTCAATATGATTTTCGACCATTTCGGCCAGAACCTTCACTTTAGCTAACCATCCATCGTCGTTAGGCGTGCTATTGATCTCTTGCACTAGCTGCTCGGCTATGGCGTGCTCGGTATCACCCTGATAGCTTTCCAATTTTAACATGTCATATTCTTTCATCGCAATATACAAACTTTGCTCTTCAGATTTTGCATGCCCAGTTAGAATGGTGATGAAGTCTTCTAGCCACGCTTCTTTTTCGGACCGCCCATAGTGCGCGTCTTTTAAATTTGTAATTAATTTTTTAAGTGGAACATGATCCTTAAGAATAATACTAATTATATCCCGCGGGTCGGCGTGTATTTTTTCATTCATAATTGACCTCAACTTTCCGTGTCTATGTTTGCAGGCTCTCGTGAGCCTGCGCTGTTAGTACATTTTTAAAACTACTTTTATGCATTCATCTTTTTTATCGTTAAAGGTTTTATAAGCCTTCGGTCCATCATCGATTGAAATACGGTGGGTAATCACAAACGACGGATCAATCTTTTCGGCTAAAACCAAATCTTATAATGGCTTCATATACTTTTGCGTATGAGCTTGCCCCATTTTGAAAGTCAGACCTTTTCCAAAAGCAGCACCGAAAGGGAACTTATCTAAAAAACCGCCGTACACCCCAGGAACCGAAACAGTACCGCCTTTTTTACAAGCCTGAATGGCTTGGCGTAAAGCATCCGGCCTATCAGTGGCTAAGCCCACTGTGGCCTTCACACGATCAACGCTTGCAGTTACAGTGTATCCGTGGGCTTCCATTCCGACTGCATCGATACACGAATCGGGTCCGCGACCACCAGCCATGTAACCCGTTGGAAAAATATCACTTAAAAATAAAACTTTTTCATCGGGAATACCCGCTGGAATAACTAACGAATTGGTATCAGCGTAGGGAACACGAACGTATTCAGCTTGACCGCCGGCATAGCCGCCGTAAATTTGTGAGAATCCAAACGCCGCAGAACCTGCTTGACTGTACAGTTTATCAGCAACTATAGCGTTCGGGTTTGAGTTATCGAACGCAGAATACTCTTCGTCTTTACAGTGGTGGCATTTGCCACAACCGATATCAAAAGGAATTACAATTTTGTCGCCAACGTTAATTTTTTTGACCATGGGTCCAATTTCAACCACTTCGCCCATGGTTTCATGTCCCATGATGTCGCCTTTTTCCATAGCTGGGATATACCCGTTGTATAGATGCAGATCAGATCCGCAAATGGCCGCCGATGTTACCTTAATGATCGCATCCTGAGGATTAAGAATCCGAGGATCACGAACATTTTTTACTTGAATGGAATGTTTACCTTCCCAACACAATGCCTTCATAAATACGTCCTTTACTAATGTTTAAATTGCGTTTCTTCGATTTCTTCACGCCCACTTGATTGGCCTTCGACAGTTGGAATTTCTCCGGTTTCAAGATAGGCTTTTAATCGTCGTAAATTAATAAACGCTAACGAATCTGGATCTTCGCCAGTAATTTTCGTTAGTAGTTCCGTTAATTTTCCGCCAGGAACTGAATAGTCCATCAGCAAACTGACAACTGTGCAGCGACCACCGGGCGCTGGACTAAACCACACAGATCCTGAGGTTTCCACTTCAGAACTTTTCGTGCTTTTCCACGCAATCATTTCGTTCACACGTTCATCAGTTATTTCTGCGTCCCATTCGGCTTTTAAACCTGACTTTAGCTCGACTGTCCAATGGGATTTTTTAGCTGAAATAATGCGGATGTCTTTAATATCATTCATGGACAAAGTTAAATTTTTAAAGTCGCGCCAGAAACTAAAAATTTCGGCTTGCGTTTGTCCGATCGTAATTGAAAATTTACTGGTATCATCATCATGCATGTAACCACGTCTATTTCGCTTTACCGGATCTTGTTTCAAATCTTGATCTACTTTAAATTTTTCGGTCAGTATTGCCATTTAGCACTCCTGGATAAGGGTTTACATAAAATGGTGAAGCAAAACGCATTCCGTTATTATTGGCGGCAAACACTTCCATTTTTTATGCAAAACCAGATAATTATGAGGCTTAAGTTCAGAAATCAAAACGATTCGGGGATATTTCCCTTTTTGTTAGACCAACGGAAAAGCTTCTGCGTAAACTAACACTATGGAAATAAAAGTAGAGCTTATTCCCGTATTCGAAACGAATTATATTTTCCTGCTGACAACGACTGAGTCGAAACAGGCAGTTATCGTTGATCCCGGTGAATCGGCGGCGTGCATTCAAGAGCTTAATGATCGAAAGCTAGATCTTATAGCCATTTTGATTACACACCATCATGCAGACCATATTGATGGTATCGAGGGATTAAAAAATGCGTTTCCACGCGCGAAAGTATTTGCGCCATTTAAGAATAAAGATCATATACCTGCTGTGGATTTCTATCTTAAAGATAGCCAAGCTCTAAACCTAGATAATTTTGGCAAATTCAAAGTGCTTGAATTACCCGGGCACACACTTGGACACATAGGCTATTACCACGAACAACAAAATCTACTTTTTTCTGGCGACGTGCTTTTTGGGTTAGGGTGCGGTCGTTTGTTTGAAGGAACGCCGCAAGTAAAATACCAGACACTGCAAATTCTAAAACAACTACCGCCCCAAACACAGATTTTCTGCGCGCATGAGTACACTGAAACCAATGCAAATTTTGTCGAAGAACTTGTGCGTCAGAAGAAAATTCCGCAATCCTTCGATGCGAGCCTTTTTGTCGGATATAAAGAAGAACTATTACTTAAACGAAAAAAAAGGCTACCTACAGTGCCGTTAAATCTTAACCACGAGCTAAACTTTAACCCGTTTCTGCTCAGTAGAACTGTCGACGAATTTACAGAACTGCGTGCGCTTCGAAACAACTTCTGACGGCGACTTGTTTTTTTAAAGTATTTTTAAAGTGACTGTGACGGCAAAAGCAATCTACTATTTGCACCATGATAAAAACCAAAGCTTACGCCGCAACATCAAAAGATTCTGTTTTAAAACCATTTTCATTCGAACGCCGTGAACCTAAGGCCGATGACGTCGTCATTGAAATTAGTCACTGTGGAATTTGTCACTCCGATATTCACACTGCAAGATCTGAGTGGGGACCCACGCAGTACCCCTGTGTACCAGGCCATGAAATTGTTGGTCACGTCATTCAAGTGGGAAAAAAAGCAAAAAAATTTAAAGTCGGGGATACGGCAGGTGTGGGCTGTTTCGTCGATTCGTGCGGTAAATGCACCAACTGCAAAGCCAACGAAGAACAATTTTGCCAGAAAAAGACTGTCTTCACATACAACAGCACAGAACTTGATGGAAAAACTCCTACCTATGGTGGGTATTCGTCACATATTACTGTAAAAGAAAAATACGTTTTAAAAATAAATAAATCGATGCCGCTGGATCGCACGGCCCCGCTACTGTGTGCGGGCATAACGACCTATTCACCGCTTAAACGTTACAATGTAAAGAAAGGCACCAAAGTAGGTGTCGTGGGCTTAGGTGGGTTAGGCCACATGGCCGTTAAAATTGCCAAAGCCATGGGTGCGGAAGTCACTGTGTTTAGTACGTCTGAACAAAAACGAACGGACGCAAAACGGTTGGGCGCAAAGCATTTTTTATTATCAAAAGATCCAAAGACGTTTGAACTGCGCACTGGCTACTTTGATTTGATCATTGATACCGTTTCCGCAGACCATGATTTAAATGTTTATTTAGGCTGTCTAAAAAATGACGCCACCATGGTTTTACTAGGTGTTCCGCCAACACCAAGCCAAGTTGGCGCCTTTTCACTGATTGGCGGTCGTAAGCGACTAACAGGCTCGCTCATCGGCGGCATAAAAGAAACGCAGGAAATGTTAAACTTTTGTGCTAAGAAAAAAGTGTTTTCAGATATTGAAATGATTTCTGCCGAACAAATTAACGACGCCTATGAAAAAACCATCAAGGGCCTAGTAAAGTACCGCTTCGTAGTAGATGCAAAAACGTTTTGAAAGTGAATACCTAAATGACAACTGATGAACGCCTAATCCATATAGAAACCAAAATCGATTTTCAAGATAAAGTGATCGACGAGCTAAACGCTGTAGTCTATGCCCAGCAGTTAAAAATGGACGAGCTTGAAAAAAAAGTTGCAGATTTGCAAAAGAAAATTGCGGACGATATCAATACGGCCCATATTCCGCCGCCGCATTACTAGCTAGTTTGCAATGCGGGGAGCATACCGCGCTAATGTATCGATTAGCACATCACGCCGAATTGGCTTAGATAAAAACTCGGTAAAGCCAGATTCAAAACACCGCATCTGTTCGTCTTTCATCGCATGTGCTGTTAATGCAATGATCGGCTTTAAATAATTATTTTGGCGTAATCTACGTGTGGCTTCGTGGCCATCTAGGACAGGCATTTGAATATCCATCAGCATCAGATCAAAATGTTCATTCAAGGCAAGCTCCATACCGGCTGCGCCATCATCGGCGGTTTTAACCTCGGCGCCTTCATTACGTAGGTAAGTTGTAATTAATGTCTGATTGTCGATCGTATCTTCAACCAGTAAAACTTTTAACTTGCTAAGTACTTTTAACTTTTTCTCGGTCAATTTTTCTTCAGCTTGTAAGTGTAAAGCGCACTTACTAACAAGGCGGGCATGTTCGACCAGCGGGGTATGGATTTCAACCTCAAACGCACTGCCTTTTTCTTCACAGCTAAAAACCAGTTCAAGCTTTCCGCCCAAGGCATCCGCAAGGCGCCGCGATAGCGCTAACCCAAGGCCGGTTCCACCAAATTTTCTGGTGGTCGTTGAATCGGCTTGGCTAAAAGATTGAAATAGTCGCTGCTGCTGCGATAGTGGCACACCAACTCCGGTATCAGTCACAGTAAATGATAAGACGGGGTCCGCATAACTTACTTTAAGTTCAACATGGCCTTTTTCAGTAAATTTTATCGCGTTACCCACAATATTCGTAAGAATTTGCCGAAGCCTAACGTGGTCAGTGCAAATCACATCGGGAATAAAAGTAGTTAAATTAAAATCAAAACGAATTCCTTTTTCTTCTGCTTTAAAATTCATGACCGAAATAAAATCAGCCAAAAGTTCAGAAAAAGAAAAATTAATATTTTCAATAGTCATTTTGCCAGCTTCAATTTTTGATAGATCTAGAATGTCATCAATCAAGCGCAGTAACTGCTGCGAATTCCGTTCGACAACATTCATATAACTTAAATTTTCAGACGGCAAATTATCTGGATTTTTCATTAAGTCAGTAAAACCCAAGATCGCACCAATCGGCGTTCTAATTTCGTGGGACATATTCGCTAGAAACTGCGACTTAGCAATACTTGCACGTTCGGCTTCAACTTTTGAATTGTGCAACTGATCTAATAAGTCACGAACTTGCCACTGTCGTCGTCTAGCACGTAAAGCCACATCAACAGCGCGTATTAATGTAAATCTTGAGAAAGGCCGCTCTAATAAAGAAATATTTCCGCAGTTAGAAAATAAGTCAGCAGCACGGTGGCTATCGCTACCAGTCATTAAAATAATCGGAATATCTGACCACGGATCTTGTTTTTGCAGTTCGATCTGTAATAAATCGACAGTCGAGTTTTCAATGCCCTCTGACGATATGATGATGGCGCCGCAATTACTATTTAACAGCGTGCAAAGCTCGGGTAAATCTAAGCAGGGATGGGCAGTAATGCCGCCTTCTTTTAAAACCTCAGCAGCCAGTGCCGAGTCACTGAAGGTCGGCGCCAAGACTAAAACCTGGGAATGAAAAGAGCCTGAGCTTACTGTCATGAGATAAATTCTTCTCCGATCAATGATGGGGCCCATGATTAAATTGCTAGTACCGCGGTCAAAGCCCCCACCAAGCAGATTATCAAGTTCAACGACACCTATAGGTAAAGTTTTTCGCTCGTAATTAGCTTTTTGGTCCGAACTTTTTAGTCGTGGAAAAATTATCATGCCACCTTTTTTTATAAGGTAGTCATGCGTGCCGCCACGAAAATCAACACCACGCATTTTTGCAATATGAAATTGCCGCCGTTCAACGCCGTAACCTGCACGAAATTTTTCAAGCAGTAACACCCCATGCACGATACTTTGTACATGGGCATCACCAGATTCTACTGTTAAATCATCAAGAAATAATACAGTGGTTCCGCGACCAATAAAAAATTCTTTAAATGCCAGCATTTGTCTGCGGTAGCGTAATGAGCTTTCAGCTAACAAGCGCAACTCCGAAACCGAATCAAACACAATTCGCGTTGGACTTGTCTGCTGAATACGTTCAGTTAGCATGTTGATAGTTTTTGTCATTTCTAATTCCGAAGGATGAAACATCGATGACTGCTGACCTAAACCGATGGAACTAGAAATTGCAGAAAGCTCTAAGATTTCAAGTTTTGATAAATCCCAGCCGTGCGACAACGCCACAGCTTCTAATTCCATTTTAGTTTCTGAGAAAGTTATATAAAGAACTTTTTCGCCTAATTTTGCTCCGTGCATAAGGAACTGCAGAGCCATCGTCGTTTTTCCAGTACCAGGTTGTCCTTGCACTAAGAACAGATGATTCTTAGGCAAACCTCCGCCCAAAATTTCGTCTAAACCAGGAACACCGGTTACACATTTTAAACCAGCCACGAATAACCCCCCAGTCAGCCATATTAGTTTCATTTAATCTTGAGCAGATTTTAACAATCTGACAAGATCTGTTCAACAGCATGTCAGAATTGTTAAGATATTAAAACCTAGCTAAATCCATGCGCCTGGACAAAGTGCCATAGGGAACGCTTATACGGAAATAGGGATCTAAAGTTAATTGTTGTGCACCGACGCCGTAAATCTATACTTGATTGCAGATATACGGAGGTGTCATGCGAAACGTAAAAATGATGGCCATGAGTATTAAAAACGATGGATTTAAAGCCTCGTTTAAGCGCTATGGTTGGCGCATGGTTTCGCTAGTTGTGTTGTACTATCTGATTCGCGATACAATCTTATATATCATCATTCCCTATTTTATAGCCACGTCGTTTTAGCATGGCTTTACGTCAACTAAAACGTATTCTGCCAGCTTTTTCCGATCCTATCGGTGATCTGCAAACAGTGCGACCGCTACCATCGCCCCAAATTGATGTGCTTGATCCGTTTTTATTTTTAAATCATCACGGGCCGCAGATTTATGCCAAAAAAAATCAAGGGCTGCCATTCGGTCCGCATCCCCACCGCGGATTTCAAACAGTCACATTTATAGTAGAAGGTGATATTGCTCATAAAGACAGTGCCGGCCACGAAAGCGTCATCGAACGCGGCGGAGCTCAATGGATGAGTGCCGGGAAAGGTCTTATCCATGAGGAAGTTTCTTCAGATAATTTTAAGTTGCATGGCGGACCGTTAGAAATTCTGCAGTTGTGGGTCAATCTTCCTGCTAAAGATAAATTTTCAGCGCCGTATTACAAAGGGTTACAGCAGCAGGAAATTCCGCATATAAAAAGTGACGACGGGCAGGTGCAGGTGCAGGTGATCGCAGGCCTGTTTGCTGCGCAGGCTGGTGCGTTTCAACCAAGCACCGATTTGACAGTGCTTATGCTTCACATGAAAGGTGATGGTGTCATTCAGCTGCAAATTCCTGGCTTAAGGCAAATATTTTTCTACGTCGTCCGCGGCTCGTTGCAGGTTAATGGGGTCACCGTTAATAAAATGAATTTGGTCGAATTTACTACTGCGGGCCAACAGATTAATGTTTCAGCTACAACGGATTCATTGGTCTTAGTTTGTCATGCTGTTCCATACAACGAACCCATCGTATCAAGTGGTCCTTTTGTGATGAATACGACGGAAGAAATTCGGCAGGCCTACGCTGATTATCAAGCAGGTCGGTTTTAGGATGACACTGTGTTTTAGGAATGAAAGACTTTTGTCATGGGGCACAAGCGACTTTTTATTGGATTAGCTTTTTCATCGCAATTTTCGGCCGATCTTGAGCCCTGGATCCGAAAAATAAAAAAGACGGCCGATCATAAAGAAACTAATCTTAACTGGACACCTAAAGATAATTTTCATGTCACGTTACTTTTTTTAGGCGACACGGACGAAGAAAAAATTCCATCGTTGATTGCTAACATGCAGCCTATTGCCGAAAAACACGCGGCATTTAAATTAAAAATTCGCGGCATCGGTGGCTTTCCATCACTTCAACAGGCCCGAGTCATTTATTTAGGGGTGCAGCGCTCGCAAAATATTTTAGATTTGCAATCAGCATTAGAAAACGCGCTGCAAGTGCCCGAAAAATTTGAACTTGAATTCACACCGCACTTAACACTTGCAAGGCTTCGTAGTTTAAAAAGCTGTAGGGATTTAGTATCACCTTTTGAGCATATCGATTTAGGCAAACAAAACGTTGGTGAAATTGTTTTATTCAGTAGCAATTTACATAATGGCCTAGTCACTTACGAAAAATTAGCTGTTGTACCTTTAGCAGTTTCGAAAGAATTAACTGTTCCTACAGCTGGCGAAGGATTATGAAAACAGTCTCCGAGATGATTCGTAATTCAGATACCTGGCTTTCGGAATGTGTTTTTCCTTTATGGTCGGCTAATGCGATTGATCCGTTAAATGGTGGCTTTGTTGAAAGTCTAGATGCTGCTGCTTTGCCAGTGCCAGGGGCGCGCAGGGCCTTAGTTCAAGCGCGCCAAATATACGCGTACACCGAAGCTCTAAAAATGAAAATTCTAAATCGTGAAACCGTCGAGCCGATCATTCGGAAAAATATCGAATTCATGACCTGTTACTCGGCCGAAAGTGGAGCTTACATCCACGCTGTTGATGTCCATACTAAACCTGTACAGTTACAAAGCGAACTTTACACCCAAGCTTTTATGCTTTTTGGTTTAGCGCGCGCCTATGACTGTTTAAAGGATCCCGCAATCAAGGGTCGGGCACTTAAATTAGTAAATTATTTGCTTCGTGAACGTAAAAATGTCGCGGGTGGTTTTACTGAAATTAAGGATGGCCAGATTGTTTTTCAATCAAATCCGCATATGCACTTATTCGAAGCCCTGATCGAATGGCTACGTATCGATCACGAAGTGGTATGGAAAGAACTAGCGCAGCAAATCTATCATTTATGCAAAGATAAATTCGTAAACAATTCCATCGGTGTAGTCGCCGAGTATTTTTCGAAAGACTGGCAACCGCTGCGTGAGCAAGAAACGTTTATTTTTGAACCCGGCCATCAGTACGAGTGGGCGTGGTTACTGATTCAGTATGAAAGTGCAGTCCAAATTCCGCACGCGACGTTATCAGAACAGTTGTTTCAAACAGCAGAAGCACACGGGGTTGATAAGGCATCACACTTAGCGTTTGATGAACTGCGCAGTGATTTTTCTGTGAAAAAAAGCAGTTCGCGCTTTTGGCCACAATGTGAACGCATTAAAGCCGCTGTGCAACTGGGCTTACTGGCTGAAACAGATCAGCAAGAAAAATACAGTTTGGCAGCGGATCAAGCGTCTGAAGCATTAGCGATGTATTTTAAAACTCCTGTTCGCGGTTTGTGGCACGATACCAAAGACGGCGAAAGTTTTATTTTGCAGCCATCGAAAGCAAGTTCACTTTATCACATCATCAATGCGATTTCAGAATACAAACTTAAACGCCCTTTTTTAAAAGATTATTAATAGATCATCAGGAGATTAACATGTCAGGTTGGATAGAAGTTATTGCAGGGTCGATGTACAGTGGTAAAACGGAAGAACTCATTAAACGTGTTAGGCGTTCTGAATTTGCGCGTTTAAAAACGCAAGTGTTTAAACCAAAACTGGATAATCGCTACCATGCGACGAATGTGGCTTCCCATGATCACTCGCAAATTCAAGCCGTGGCGCTAACACACATCACCGATGTCTGGGATTATTTAGATGATAAAACCCAAGTCATTGGTTTTGACGAAGGCCAATTCTTTACCGCAGAGCTTGTGCAAGTTTGCCGTGATTTAGCGGCCCGGGGACTTCGTGTGATTGTTGCCGGTTTAGATATGGATTGGAAAGGTCAGCCGTTTGAACCTATTCCAACACTGATGGCAATCGCTGAGGACGTATCGAAACCCCGCGCCATTTGCACCACGTGTGGAAACTTAGCATCGTACACGCAGAAATTACGCGGAAGCATTTCGCAAATTGAAATTGGCGCCGAAGATAATTACGAAGCGCGCTGCCGGCTGCATTTTAAACCTAAAATTGAAGAACCCGTAGTTTCGATTTCGTCATCTGTGTTACTGGGTTAGTGTGCTAAAGCTGTTCATCATTTTCTTTTTGCTTTGTAGTTGTACGACGCTAAAAAAACCTTTTTTTTACGAAATTTCTAGCAAGGACGGTAAAGCTTACGTTTTAGGAACAATTCATTCAGGTGTTCCTATGGATGATCTTCCGTTCTATGTGATGAATCGCTTTAATCAAGCAAAAAAAATAGGTGTCGAATCGGATACCTTAAGCGAACGCCTTCTAGGGGATGAAATTCGTGAGCTTACAAAAGACGTTGACTACTTAATACAAAAATCAGATAAAGCTTTGAAAAAAAATCGCTTTTGGCAGTTAAAAATTTAAGCCTGCGGATATCTGATAAAAGTTGGCAGATGGTGAAACAAAAAACAATGCCGTACTTTAAAGATGAAAATTTACTGCAGGCGTTTTCTCCGCAAGTTGCTTATTTTATTAGCCCTTGAAAAATCATACGCCGGTTACCGGGTGACAGGCGGGCAGCTGCAAGAGTCGATGGATCTAGAACTGTTAGAGCTAGCGATGGATCAAGAAAAAAGTTTAGTATTTCTAGACGGTGACGATTTAAAACTATCAGTAACCTGTAAGGACGAATTATTTGATCAACTTATTTTAGGTTTCGGCCCCAAAGTTAAAGATCCAAATGTAAAAGTATTACCCAGCATTGATTTGATCTACCGTGGTGGCGATGCCGATTTGCTGATGCAAAAAGCCAATGATTCATTGTCGCAGGATCTGCGAAAGTGTTTGCTCATAGACCGCAATAAAAAGTGCGTCGTTCTTATTAAAGAGCTTACCGCGGAATTCGCATTTAATAAATTACCATCCCCATTTTTTGCCATTGGCGCTGGCCATCTGTTTGGTAGTTCCGGTGTGCTAGAGTTATTAAATGCCAGTGGACTAGGCGTAAAACGAATCACAAAACCATAATGTCAAAAGGTTCTTCATAAATCAGAACATTCGCTATCATTTACTTTTAAATTCTGTGCAATTAGTTTTCGAATTTATATTTTATAAAACTGCTTGCGAAACGAAACGCAATCAATTCGCAGCCTTAGCGCGCCTTACTTCAAAACATCAGTCAAAAAACATAAGCACTTTCAGCTAGTTGCGCAGCTTATTATAAGTTAATACGAATACTCTATATTAAAGAAATGAACAGTCATCCACAAACGGAGAGCCTCATGCGAAACACGATGTTACTGAAAACCAATCTTGTTGCCACCACCTTTTTGCTGCTTGCCGGTTGTAAACCGGGTGCCGGCACAGGGAATGTGAACAGCGCTAATGGTTTTAGTACGTCGGGAATTATCTGTCAGGATTCTGGAATGCCACTGGCAGATTCAGCAATTAGCGGAAGCGATCGATTAGTTTCCGGACAAAGTAATACGTTAAGTTTAGATGCTTCGGTTGACTGCGCTGAAGCCAAACAAGCTGTCTGGAGTGCCGGTGGTGTGACCTTAGGTAAAGGGTCGCAAATTTCTGCAAAGATTAATGGTACCGGTATTTATTTAGTATCTGTGGATTCGGTAGCGAATTTAGCTAGCTCTAAAAGCATCTCGTCTAAATTATTTGCTAATTCGAAAGTTGGAACCTCGGCATTAGTCGGTGTTACCAATAGCACTTTACTTATTGTTGGGCCGCAAGTGGGTACCGAATTTAATGCGTACACATTTTCTTTAGCCGTTCCTACGCGCACGCAGTTG
>JAYTMU010000039.1:0-17072 GCA_043728195.1 Bdellovibrionales bacterium | reverse complement strand
CTGGGCAAAAAGAGATCGCGACAAAGCTTGCACTCCGCCCTGAGCTAAGCCAATAACCGTAGCTAGCATAAAGAAATGAGTTCCAGTCGTCATTTGCGACGCCCCAACTATGGTTACGGCGTAAATGGCTAAGCAAACCAATATCAAATTTCGATTATTCCATTTCGAAGCCCATACCCCAAACATATAAGCACTTGGAAAACCTACAAACTGAGTAATTAGCAGCGCTTTAATCAAATCTGCGGGTTCGAGCCCCAGCGACAGGCCAAAATCTACGGCCATAGCCATGACGGTAAATATGCCATCGATATAAAGCCAGTAGGCTAAGACAAAATAAAATAAATTTTTATTCGCAAAAATGTCCTTTATCGTGTGACCAAGCTCGGTGAAAGTCTCTTTGGTAAGTGTACTAATGCCTAAAGCAGAAACTTTAGTTGCTGGTTCAGGAACGTTTCGCATTAACGGCAGCGTTAGTAAAAACCATAGGACACCAACGGTAATAAATGAAATTTTAATTGCCTGTACGTCAGATGAGATGCCGAACCAATCCGGATATAAATACATAAGTACGTTTATTAGAAACACTAACCCGCCACCCAGGTAACCCATCGAATATCCTAACGAAGATACGAAGTCATATTGATCACGAGTTGCTACTGCTGTTAAAAGCGAATCGTAAAACACACAGCTTGCTGAACATAAAAACAATGCAGAGCCATACAGTATAGCGGCCGTAGACCAATCACCTTGCGGTACAAAGTATAAGCCAATTGTAGCTAAAGCCCCCAAAACCATCGTGCTAAACAAAAACTTTTTCTTAGCCCGCCGTTTATCTGAAATAACCCCAAGTGTGGGAGATAATACTGCTAGCAAAAGCCCCGAGATTGCCAATACGAACCCTAAGCGCTGAGTGCTAACTACGGCAGCGACTTCCCCGCTCCAGTATTTTTTGAAGAAAAGTGGGAAAAAACCTGCCATTACGGTGGTAAAGAAAACACTGTTAGCTGAGTCATAAAGAGCCCAAGAAAAAATCTTCTTATTCATTTTACAATTTTGCAGAAAATTTTTGACCATTGCACCAATTATTTACCGCTTATTTACTGCCGTCTTTGGAATTTTACTTGATACCGGCTTACTTACCTTGGTACTAAAACCCTAGGTCAAAAACTGAAGGGGCCCCAATGAATTCACTTTTTTATGCTTTTACATTCGCTACACTTTTTGCCTTGAACAGTGGCGCGTTTCAAAAGAATCCTCAAATACGTACCTGCAAGCAAATGGATGGTATTTATTTTGAAGCTAAAAATGATGTTGATCTATTTGGTTTCTGCGCCTTTGACGATTCCGTAATAGGTACTCTTGATCTGGTTCGCTATTTTAACGATACCGCTGATGTGGCTTCCATTCGCACCTATTTTAATAACATTAAAAACTGTGAACCTTTCGGCCATTTGGTCACTTTAACCACCGTTGAGGGGAAAACAACCTTGTTCTGTGCCTTTGCAGATAATTCGATGCTTGATTATAAAACCCTTACGACAGGTATTTATGATAAACGAAATACTAAATTTAATTTAGCTCTAGGCGTTTTAGAATAGAATTTCATTTATGACCGAGACTTTAGATTTTTCAACTCCGCAAATTATTTACCAAGACGAAGACATTTTAGTATTATTTAAACCGAGCACGTGGTTCGTTCACCCGCCTGAAAATCCGCGGCATCGCCGAGGGCTTAAGCGGCGCACGTGCGTTCAATGGTTAATGGATGTCGAAAATATTAAAGCAAATCCAATTCACCGTTTAGATGTACCTACAGAGGGTCTAATTGCATTTGCAAAAAATAAATCAAGTGCAACGAAGTTAAATGCACAGTTTAAGGAACAAACTGTGAAAAAGATTTATCACGCTGTTATCCGGGGATGGCTAAAGCCTGACCAAGGCGTTATAGACTTACCGCTAGAATTAGACTCAACCGGCGAGCTGGTTCCGTGTATTACACATTATAAATCGATCGCACTGATTGAACATCAACATTGCATTCAACCGAAATTTCCGACGACTCGTTATTCGCTTCTGGAAATTAGTCCGCAGTCTGGAAGATGGCATCAAATCCGTCGCCACATGAACCGCAAATCGCACCCGGTCATTGGTGATAGGGAACACGGGGATTCAAGACATAACCGCTATTTCAGGGAAGCATTGGGTATCGATGGCCTTTGCTTGCGCGCTGCAGAGTTAAGTTTGCGGCATCCGTCAACCGACCAGCACATGAGTTGGCAGTCACCACTTACTAAAAAATGGCAGACCGTGTTCGCTTTATTTGGAGCGAAGCCAGCGCAAGTATTCGAGCAGTAACTTTTCCTGGCCGCGAGAAACCGGTTCATAGAATTCTTGCGGGTCTAATTTAGGTGGCCAGTAATTTTGGTCAACAAATCCTTTTTCAAAATCATGAGGATACAAATATTTGCCGGAACCTTTTTGCGATGATTTTAAAGATTCAGGTAAATCGGGACTGCCCGTTTGCTCGACGAAGGCTTCTGCTTTTCCAAGTGCCACGTAGGACCTGTTGGATTTTGGACAGCTGGCTAAAAAAGTTACAACGTGCGCCAGATTGATTTTACACTCTGGTAGACCAATGGCTTCAACTGCCTGCAGTCCAGCAAGTGCCAGTGGCAAAGCCCGCGGTTCAGCATTGCCGATATCTTCACTAGCTAGAATGATTAGCCTGCGTGCGATAAATACTGGGTCCTCACCGCCTGCTAACATGCGGACCATATAGTACAAGGCGGCGTCTGGGTCGCTGCCACGCACCGATTTAATAAACGCAGATATACAATCGTAGTGCTGCTCTGCTGATTTATCATAGGCGATAATTTTTTTTCCAATTAGGTTTTCGATATCCTCATCAGCTAATAAAAAATTCTCAGGATTTAGTTTATACAATTCAATGACCGATTCTAATATATTTAAAAACCGCCGCCCATCGCCGTCTGCCACTTGAATTAATTTTTGTGTTTGGTCGATTGATAGCATTTTTTCAAGCGGTACACCTTCGGCAACTGCAACTTTTAAAAACAATTTATGGAAGTGTTCGGCTTCAAGCCGCTTGAAATAAACAACTTGGCAGCGACTAAGTAGGGCGCGGTTCAGTTCATAACTTGGGTGTTCGGTGGTGGCGCCAATTAAATACAAAAAACCTTTTTCAACATACGGTAGCAACACGTCTTGCTGGGACTTATTAAAACGGTGAATTTCGTCAACGAATAGCAACGTCTTTTCTGAACTTTCAAGTAACCTGTTTTTTCCGTTATCCCCTACTAATTTTAAATCTTTAACTCCGGCATCGATCGCATTTAATGCTGTGTAATGGGCCTTCGCGGTGCTAGCTAGTGCTTTTGCAAAACTGGTCTTACCAGTTCCAGGTGGTCCACTAATAATCATATTTAAAAGATGACCACTTTTTAATAATTTCCCAATTGGCAGTTTTTCAGATAACACGTGATCTTGCCCGATGACTTCAGCAACAGTGGTTGGTCGTAAGCGCTCGGCAAGAGGTTTTAGTTTATCACTAAGTTGGCTTTCAAATAAATCCTGCATCTGCAATTGTATAACACGAAACCGAATAAAATTACGTTAAACAAAAATCAAAATAATGCCTCGCAATGGGGAATTTAACCACAATTTATTCTATCAACTGCAATAGGGCTGAGTTTTAGCTGGATTTAGAATTGCATTTTAGTATTTTAAGAAAAGTTACAATTAATTGAAAGGAAGACTTTTATGACAAAGCTTAAATTTTTAGGAGTTCTAACATTTGTATCTGTCACCGCTGTATCAGCATTTGCCGCTGATTTTGGTCGAGGCGAATCAACAACATTTCCGTCGTTTAAATCTGCAAATGATGGCGAAAGAATGCCGCACATCGGTTTAATGCTAGGAGCTGCGCGCCCCGAGGGTAGCTTCAGCACGGCACCTGAATTCGGTATTGACATCGGCTACCAACCATACATCCCGTTTGGATTAGGAATAGAAGCCGCGTACTCAGAGCCAGAACAAAATGTTACCGGAGCTAAATTACAAAGAACAAGCGTCTTAGCAAAAGCGACTTATAATTTTGGTGGTGATCTTATTTTGATCCGCGATAGTTATTTAGGTTTTGGCGTCGGAGCTGTGTTTCAAGATGACGAAACGACATTAGCGTCGGCACCAATTGTTGGTTTCGATATTCCAATTCGTGATCGTAATGATCAAGCTTCATTATCACTTGGAGCGAACGCAAAATATTTAACTGTAGAAGGCGATGAGCCAGATGCACTATCAGTAAATGGTGCTGTCAAGTACTGGTACTAAAACAACATTAAAGTCGCTGATCTTAAAGAGACAAAGATGCAAATCTTTGTCTCTTTTTTTTGGGGCTTAACAGTCTTTTCGGGGTAAAAATACTTTGTTAATTAGCAATTTTATTTTTGTACTGCAATTAAACAGGTTTTGAAGTTGGTTACTCCATTGCAACTCTAAAGTGTAAACCAAATTACTGGATCAATTTTGATCTTTAATCAATTATCACCGGAGGAAAAATATGGAACAACAACAAAATTCTAAAAATCAACAGGGACAACAAAACAAGATGCCACCAACTGGCAACGCTACTCAAGATGTAGCTGTGGGCGCAACTCAGGGAATGCCTAAAACTTTTCAGAATGAAAAGTCGACTCAGTCACCGTCACAACAGTCGTCTCAGGGCCAATCACAATTCGGTAAAGCTGGACAAGAAAATGAACAGGCGGACAAAAATAATAGCGGTTTTCCACCTGACCTACAAATGAACAGCCAGATGAACAAACAAATGAATCAGCATGACAAATCAACTGAAGTTTCTGAAAGCCAACAAAATCCGAACGAACAAGGTTCTAGCAATAAAGGATCTGTGAATATGGGTCAGCAACGCTCTGGTGGCCAAAGCCAGCAGACACCATCTCAAAATAAGTAATTTAAAATTGGCTCGGACAGGTTATTTAATCTGTTCGGGCCTTTTTTTTGATATCAACCCCAACTAACGAAAGGCCTTAAGAAATGAAAATAGTAATTTTATGTTTGACTGCACTTTTTTCAATGACTGCGTTTGCAGCTGACGACAAAGCGGCAACAAAGAATGAACCCGCTGTAGCACCGGACAATAGCGGCATCAATAAACGCGATGATTCCATTGTTGAAATGACAGCACAGGATCAGTCAAACAGTCCAGAAGCTATCGAGATCACGCGAAAAATTCGTGCTGACCTAAATAAAAACGACAGCCTTTCGACCTATGCAAAGAATGTGAAAATTATCACTTCTGGCAAACTGGTTATTTTAAAAGGGCCTGTGCGCACTGCTGACGAAGTTGCAATAATTCGCAAAGCAGCGTTAGCAGCAGCTCCGACGTATAAAATTCAAAATGAACTTGAAGTAGCAAAAAAATAAACACCAAAGAAAAGGATGTAACATGAACACATTTGGAAAAACAGATTCAGACAAGAAAAGCAAAAAAGTTGCCGTTTTCGGAATATACAAAACGCGTAACTCGATCGAGAATGCCGTAGACCAATTGAAATACTCTGGTTTTCGTAATTCCGATATTTCTGTCTTGATGCCAGATAAATCGGATACAAAAGATTTCGCGCATGAGAAGCATACTAAAGCCCCTGAGGGCGCAGCTGCTGGTGCAGGAACTGGCGCACTATTAGGCGGAACATTAGGATGGCTAGTGGGCGCAGGCGCCTTAGCAATTCCTGGTATTGGTCCATTGGTAGCAGCCGGTCCAATCGTCGCATCTATTGCCGGAGCAGGCGTTGGCGGAACTGTTGGCGGCGTTAGCGGAGCACTTGTAGGAATGGGAATTCCTGAGTTCGAAGCAAAACGTTATGAAGGTACAGTTAAAGACGGCGGAATTTTGTTGTCAGTTCACTGTGACGATAACGACTGGATCAAAAAAGCAAAAGATCTATTAGAAACTTCTGGCGCAAAAGATGTTTCATCAGCATCTGAAGCTAAGGTTTAATCTTAAACTTTTGAAATGATTTAGACTTAAAGAACAAAAAAAAACTCGCTTGTAAAAGCGAGTTTTTTTTACTTTTTGAATGACTATGTTAATTAACCTTTTACGTTAACATTAACAGCGCAAGGTCCTTTTTTACCCTGACCGACTTCAAATTCAACTTTATCGCCGTCTTTAGGCTGTTGACCTTTGACTTCAGAGATATGAAAAAACAAATCTCCGCCGCCGTCTTGAGTGATAAATCCAAAACCTTTTTCGCCATTGAAAAACTTAACTGTACCAGAACTCATGTGTTAACCTCTTGTTTTAATTTGTGAAACAGTTTTAGCATATTTTTCTAAGTTTGAAAGTTAATTAAAACTATTTTTAAAAAACGACCCTAACCTGCACTTGTTTTAACCATTTAAGGCCAAAAAAAAAGCCGCAGGCTATGAACCTGCGGCTTTTTAAGTATTTAGTTCAAAACGGCAATTACTTTAAGAAATCACCATTGATACGCATACCAACGATAATCTCTTGCAGACTACGTTTGTCGTTGAATGCTAAGTTCGTGTCCGGAGTCATTTCGCGGCTGTTTAAAGCCACATGATAACGGTACATGTCAGCAGCTACCGGCTTGTATTCTGCTTGTAAACCGTAAGACATATACTTGTTTTTTACTGCAGTAGCCGCATCTAATTTCTCTTCAGAAGCAACAACTTTCACGCCCACACCAAGATTTTCATCAACAGAGTAAACTACTTTACCCACGATTGAAGACAACTGATCTTTAAAAGTAGTAGTTCCTGTAATAAATGAATTGTTAGCCACGCTGTAATCTAACTGCGCCATAACTGGATTTGAATTCCACTGAACCCCTGCAGCAACCCAGTCATTTTTTACGTCTTCTCTAACTGTTTGAGCATGGTAAGAAGCAATTAAGCTTAAAGTCTTATCCATCATAGATCCTTTGTACACTAGGCCTAACATGCTTTTATTCTGTGTTGACGAACCAGCAGTAGCATTTGTCGTCGCGCTTGTGCCAGATCGACCAGCATTAAGGTCCAAATTAGAAGCCATCAAAGCAACTTCATGTGTATCAAAAGTTAAAGCAACTTTTGCTCCAGTTTGGTAGAACTGGTTTGAATAACCTTTGAAACCAACGCCACCTGTTGAACCAAGTACAGCGCCTGTGCCCGCGTAAGATTCTGATTGTAAATACAAGTCAGCGCCTGCCGTGTTACCTTCAAATCCACCATTTTCAATAGCAAATTTTCCTGCAGTTAACTTCATCATGTCTGACATTTTGTGAGTAGCGTATGCCATATCAACCGTTGGGTTTGCGCTGTCTCGAACTTCCATAGCGCCTTGCGGACGAGTCGCAAAACGGATACGTGCACGGTAAGAAATCGCATCGCCCATTGTGCCTTTATAATCTAAACGAGCCGTAGATAAGTTGAATCGATAATTCTGCAGATCAGGAGCAACTGCTGGCGGAGCTGTGTTTGCAATTCCATATTCTGCAGCGTCGTTGTATGTCTGGCTTAACATGTCTGCGCGGAAATCTAAGTTTAAGCTTCCAATTGCTTGAGCTTGAGTTGTTGCTAATCCGATGATGACAAGCATTAAAATACTCTTCATTTGTAAATCCTTTTTGTGGGTTGTTGTTAACAGTTCCGTTTCACACATTCTTTGTTTAGAAATGTAAGAAGTCAAACGAGCGCTTGGCGCACTAAGTCTAGCTGATGCTGGACTTTTGGCTGGGTGGATTTTTTAAAATAATTTGCGTGATGGCGCCAAAAACAATTCCCCAAAATGCCGAGCCAATTCCAAAAAGTGTGACTCCGGATGCAGCAACGATGAAGGTAATAAATGCGGGCTTTCGCTGGGATGCATCTTTTAGTGCCGCTTCTAATGCATTGGCTATTGTTGCAACTAGCGCAAAGCCCGCGATAGCAAATACAAGTTCTTTTGGAAACGCTGCGAACAAAGTCGTCACTGTAGCGGCAAAGGCGCCAACGATAAGATACAAAACTCCTGAACTAATTCCCGAAAAATAGCGTCTGTTTGCATCGATGTGAACGCTGGGCTCCATGCCGACGGTTGCGGTGATTGCTGCTAGTGTGATGGTGAACCCACCAAAAAAAGAAGCTGCTATATTTGCTAAACCTGTTGCGGTAAGAATGGGCGATATAGCCACTTTATAGCCATGAAACCGAAGCAGTGAATACCCGGTTAAATTTTGCGATGCCATGGTTACAACAAAAAGTGGTAAAGCAATACTTAAAATACTTTGCACTGAAAATGATGGCACCACGAATTCAAACTGCGTCCATGAAATTTGTACGCTTGCAAAGCGAACCAGGTCTAAAATAATTGCGACCACCACCCCGACAACAAGTACACCCAACATGGTCCACTTCGGCGCAAATCTTCGACCACACAGATACGTTAAAAACATAATGCCAACCAATATGGGCTCGGTTTTAAATCCTAAAAAAGCGTTCATCGAAAATTGCAGCAACACCCCTGCAAGTAACCCCGAAGCGATGGGAATAGAAATTCGGTTCATGACTTTTTCAAAAATTCCGGTGATGCCACTTAAAAAAATGAGCACTGCAGAAATTAAAAATGCACCGATAGCTTCTGTCAGCGGTACGCCAGGTAAGCCGGTTACTAAGATTGCAGCACCTGCAGTGGACCAAGCTGCCAAGATTGGAGTTTTGTATTTTATTGAAAGCGTGATAGCAACGAAACCCATACCGATACACAGCGATCCTAACCACGAGCTTGCTTGAACTGAATCTAAACCAGCACTGCGCGCCGCTTGAAAAACAATAACTGCCGAGCTGGTAAGTCCTACGATAACTGCAATAAAGCCAGCGACTATTGCGGATAACGATGCATCCGCGCCCAAACGTCTAAATTGATTTTGCATGGACAGAATCATTTCGCCTCGGCGGGAATGTGCAGTCCTTCTATTTTAAGTAGCTGTGATTTCATTTTCTGGCCGCCGGCGTAGCCGACAAGCTTTCCATTCGAGCCAATCACACGGTGACAGGGAACAATAATCGCGATGGGGTTTTTTCCATTAGCAGCGCCAACAGCGCGAACGGCTTTAGCCGCTTTAATTTTCTGTGCTTGTATTTTGTAAGTTATTGTTTTTCCAAAAGGGATGCGGTTAAGTTCGGACCAAACTTTTTTCTGAAAATCTGTGCCTGCAACGAACATGGGAATGCCGAAGCTTTTTCTGCTACCTGCGAAGTATTGCTTTAACTGCAAGATCGTAGTTTCAAGAACTGCAGATTTTCCCGCAACCACTTTAGAGTTTTTGAAATGTTTTAAAAAATCTGGAGTGTCCCCTACTAATAGCAATGCGAGCAGATGGGTTTGGGTTCCATACAAACAAAGTTGACCAACAGGACTTTTCCATTTCTTACAATAAATTTTATCCATGGATCAAATCCACACTTTCCTTTGAATTCTGCGCCGTTTTTATAAATGACTTATTGATCGCGTACATCATAAGCCAAGTAAACGTTGTCGTGCCAACTAAAATATACCCCAGCGTATCGAAATGTTCCAAGTAACCGCCTGGGCGTTCGACGACAACCAAACCTGCAATGACTGCTGCCACTCCGCCCGCGATTTGTTGCAGTGAAGAACTGATTGCCATAAATGCTCCACGACTGGCGGCAGTTGGCACCGCTGACATCAGGGCTTGCGATGGGATCATGCGTGAAAATATTCCCACAAAAAGAATAGCGTTTACTGCGGCCACCAACCACAAAGGGGACACTTCCATATTGGTATAAATGACTACCAATATGATACTTACAATAGAGCCAAACGTAAAAACTTTAAACTTACCAATTTTATCGCTGGCACGCCCAACAAACGGGCCGGTCACAATGGCGCAAAGTCCCGTGATCAAATAAATTAGCGGCAGCTTCCCAATTTCGATCCCTAAGTTATGCACGGTGAATGCCGACCCAAAGGGCATCAGCATAAAACCACCCGTTGATAACAATGCCGTCGTTGCAAACGCAAAAAGATATTTTGGCTTTGAAACTGTTTTTATTAAATGATGAAAAGCGTTTTCATTGGTTTGTAATTTAAGATGCTGGTCAATCGGCTTTAGATAAATAACTATAATAAAACCTACTAGAATACTTACCGCAACAATCATTAAAAAAGGTGCATGCCAGCCCCACAAATTAGAAAAGTACAAACCTGCAGGAATTCCTAAAATTTGGCTTGCGGCAAAAGCGGTTTGCACAAAACCCATCACGCGGCCGCGCATTTGAAATTCGAACAGATCAGTTGTGATCGCAAAGACAACGGCACCAATAACGCCGCCAAATAATCCGGTGACCATGCGTGCTGCTAGCAAAAAATAATAGGTCGGCGCGACGGCGCAGAAAAATGTTCCTAAAACAAAACCAGTATAAAAAAATAGTAAAAGTTTTTTGCGGTCGAACTTGTCGGCAAAGCCTGCTGCTAGTATTCCGGAAATACCTGCACTAAAGGCGTAAGCCGAAACCGCAAGCCCAAACTGGGCTGGCGTTATTTTTAGTGCTGGCATTAAGATCGCTCCAAGCGGAGAGATGATCATGAAATCTAAAATTATGGTAAATTGCAGAAAGGAAAGTAAAGCAATAACGAATTTTTGATAACCAGTGAATTTTACAACTTCCATTCTTTGAAATTTATCAGCTCGTCCTGGTAAAGTCCAAAGCCAAAGCGCAGACGCGACTGGCGATAATCTGTTTTGATATTCTTTGTCGCTAAGTCGTCGCAAATTCGTTTTGCCACTGCGACGTCCTTCAGCTCGAAAGCATAAAAGTGGCCATGATGCTGCCAATCGTGATGCAAAATATTTGCATTGGAAAGTAGCGGCTCGGGGCTACTTTCCAATTGCAATCGAAAATTTGTTTGTAATTTTTTGATGTAGGTGTGAATGATCTCGACTGTTAGGTTTTCTTTTTCAAAAAGTTCAAGCACTGCTAGCAATCGATACAGCGCTGAAAAATCCATGGTCGAACCCGCAAAGCGCATTCCGTCTTCCGAGTACGCAACCTGCCCACGCGTCGTTGCAAGATCTGCAAAACTTGCAAACCAGCCCGTGTAGCTTGGACGTAATTTACAACCAATCGGCACGGACATGAAACAGCACCCCTCGCCACCTTGTGCGTATTTGTAGGACCCTGCCATATAAAAAACCCGCTTATCTAATAAGCTAAGATCAGTCGGTAATGCCATAAAGCTGTGATACCCATCGATGATAATAATCGTTTCGAGAGTTTTTACAGCATCGACAATTTCATTCATGCTCTTAATCGCGTAGCCTGAGTTAAAAAATACCTGACTGAAAAAAATCATATCGTAATCAGCGGACTGAATGGCCTTTTGAAATCGCAGTGGAAAATCAGCAAAGGGTTCAGTTGCAATGCGTGTTACTTGCACTGATCCGTCTTCGGCTAAGCGGTTCACTTGACGTTCGAAACTGTAAAATTCAGAATCAGTGGTTAAGATTCGCACTGTTTTACCCGCGGAGAAACATGAAAGCAGGCGGTGTACAAATTCATGGGTATTAGGCGCAAACACAATCTGCGAAGGCTCAGAAAGTTTTAAAATATTTGCGATAAGTTTTTGCGCGCGTGGAATTTTTTCAGTGAAAAAATAGTTCCATTTGTCATCCACGAATTTGGCTGAATCATTCCAGTACTGCACCGTCGCATCAAAGGTTACATCGGGCCAGTAATGATGACTATGGGCCGCATAGTGCTGTTTACCGACGTTCGCACTTAAGAATTTTTGATAATATTTTTTATACATGAAAATTAAGTTGCTTCCTAACGTCTGCCGGTATTTCCGGTAAACGGCTTCGAGGAATTAAATACGTTGATAAATTAAATAGATCAATGAACACCCGGTTGGTGTCCGCTGCGCGTTTTAAATACTGATGCCCCGACGAGCCACCCGTGCCAATTTTGCTGCCGATCATTCGCTGCGCTAGTAGTGCATGACGATAACGCCACGTCGTAAAATTTTCGTCAATATCCATCATCGCAGTCAGCATCTGATACGGTAAGGTCAACATAGGTTGATCACGGTAAAGTAAAATAAACAGCGCATTTAGAATAGCTTTTTGTGAAAGTTTTCTTTGGCCAGATTCAACAGCTTTTTTATGCATTTCGATATCGAATAAACTTTCAAATGAAGCTTTGGTATTTCTTAGGTTATCAAGCTGGGCAGTTATATCCGTATCGGACAATTTAGCATTGTTCGTCCTAATCGTGGCTTCATCTTCAGACAAAATAAGGCCGATTGCTTTTTTATACTCGTCCCAAAAATTAAATGATTTCACATTCGTAAATGGCATACGTTCAAGCCAGGCTTCAACAAGTCCTAACAAAGCAGGTGCAGTTTCTAACGAAATAAGTTTATCGCGGTCCTTTTCAGTTAATCGGCCTAGGAAAAATTCGCGGTCAATGCTGGCGCGGTCGCCCGTTTTTAAACCCAGCTTTATTTCAATTTGACGAAACTGCGTGCTTTGGAAACCCGAGGCCGGATTAAGTAAGCTTCGAAATTCAAGAAAATCCATGGGGCTCATGGTTTCTAATATATCCATGTACGATAGCAACATCGTTTGAATCTTGGTGATGCGGCCAAAGCGCTGAATAATTGCACCAAACTGACCATCCGATACGGTCGGTTTATTAAAAACAGTAATGACTGAATCTAAGTCGTGAAGAATTTGTTTGAACCAAAGTTCGTAGGCTTGGTGAACAACAATAAACAGCATCTCTTCATGTGCTTCAGGATTTTCAGCCGTTGCAAATTTTCGACTTAAGGGGTCTTGCGCGCCCAGAAACTGATCCAACTTTAAATAATCGCTGTAGTATATAGCGCCTTGGCTTTTATGCATATAGAACCTGCCTTTTTAGTTTCAAATAGTAAGCTTCAAGTGTCGAATCAAATTGACCCAAATCCGTGACAACTGTATGCGCATAGGCCTTTGAAGGTTCGACGAATTGATCGTGCATGGGTTTAACTTGTTTAAAGAATTGCATGCGCACGCCATCGGCGTCACGGCCACGTTCTTTGACGTCGCGTTCGAGCCTTCGGCTAAAACGCAAATCTTCTGGCGTATCAAAAAAAATAAGTTCATTAAATAAATTTCTGACTTCAGGTACGTGTCCAATTAAAATGCCATCGACAATAATAACCTTTTTTGCTTCAACTTTTTCAGTTCTCGCTTTTCGTGTATGGGTTACAAAATCATAAGTCGGTATGTGGGTTACATGACCTTGCTTAAGAATTTGCAAATGTGTTGCTAATAAAGAAAACTCGATACTATCAGGATGATCGAAGTTAACCCGACCACCGTCTTTATCAAATTTTTCAGATTGATCGAAATAAAAATTATCTTGGTAAATTATTTCGCAATTTTCAGATCCTAAGCGCTGGCGCATGCTTCGGGCAAAAAAGGTCTTCCCGGACCCACTGCCGCCAGCTACGCCAAGAAAAAATGGCGTGCTTACGCCATTATTTGGTTTGAAAGAGTCGGTCACCCGCATCTCCTAAGCCAGGTACCAGATAGCCAAGTTCATTAATTTCTTGCTCGATATTTAAAGTATAGATTTCAACATCAGGGTGAAAATAATGAATTTTTTTAAGACCAAAATCACTGATTAAAATACACATAATTTTAATTTTTTCGACTTCGTAACTTTTCAGGCGGTCAATTGCCGCAATCATGGTGTCTGCTGTTGAAATTAGTGGATCACATAAAATGGCCATACGGCCTTTGATATCTTCAGGCATTTTGAAATAATATTCGACCGTGTTTTGGATAAATTTATCACGGTAAATTCCTATAAAACCAGCTGAAGCAAATGGAATGACCGTCAACACTGAGTCCAGCATGCCGTTACCAGCACGCATGATTGAAACCACAACCGGCGCGTTGGTGATTCGTTGAATTGTGGTTGGCGCAATGGGTGTTTCAATTTTAACATCGGCCAAATCTTTCCAGTCGCGCATGGTTTCGTACGCAAGTAGCGTACTAATTTCAGCCACAAGCCTTCGAAATTCTACTGAGTTGGTATTTTTATCGCGCAGATACCCTAATTTGTGCTTAAACAAAGGATGATCGATAACTTTCACAAGGCCCGTAACTTCAGTGGCAGATTCTTTTTTTTGACTCATTTAGAAAACCGTCCCATCACTTTTAATTTGTATTGGAGGATCACCGCTGGCGCGTTTCTGTTGTGCCAAATACCTTCCGGCCCACCAAGTGCCGCCCTCTAGAACTTTTGCTAACGGAAATTCGGCAGCCGATTTTCCTAAAGCCTTTTGCACGTATTCGCCAATGATATCTAAAAAATATATTGTCAGCGCACGCCATTCAATAATGAAATCCGAATCAGGCGCGTGGACTTTAGTTAAGTCACTTAAGTCTTTTACCGAAATTAATCCTGAATCAATTAACAGACCCCCGTTTCGATACTCTGCAAGACCGGTTAGTTTTTCAACCCCGGTGACGGTTAACCCGGCTTCCTCGATAGGTTCAATAAGAGAATACGTCATCCACTGTGACAATTTATGAAACGCAACTAAGCTGTCGGTTTTTTGATGTTGCCATACATCCCCTAAATTTACATTACCCGAAGCCAGCCGCCCCGGCCAAATAGGGCCAAGCCCATCCAGCACAGCCCGTAAAATTTGGGTGGCTGGAATAACTGCGCCGCATTTTTCCATAAGGTAATCTAAAATATTTCCTGGCCTGTTGTTTTTAAATATGATTTTATTTTCTAGGGCTGAAGATAGGTTATTCAGTAACTGCAATCGACCCGCAACGCCCAACAAAGGGTTATTTTCGCTAACTTGAAAAAATTCGTTGATATCACTTTCAGATAAGGTTTTTAAGCCGGCAGCGTCAGCTGTCATGGATTTTTTGTCAGAACTCATGCGACCAGCCATAAAAAGATAGAAGCTTGCAACACCAAGCCCTTCGGATCTGGAAAGTTTTTGCGCTGTCGATTTTTCAAAGTACGACCACTTGGCGCCGGCGCCTGCATCTAACAGGACCGAGGTAATAACCAAATCTAATTTCGTACGCGCCATTTCTAGTTTATCTGATAGCTGTAGCAGCTGCTGCGTACGGTCCGTATTACCCACACGAAAATGGCCCCAACGTGAATGAAATGGAATATTTAGGTCAGGATATTTTTTATGAATGACATCTAAAACATACTGGACGGTGCCGTTTAATTTTTCTGAATGGATTTTAAAATGGCCAGCGCCGCTGTTTACGTGCTCATACATTTTACGAGCTGAATCACGAATGGCTTCGGGACTAAATAGATAATCAATGTCCGAGGGCTTTAAGTTTAAATTACTCATCGATTTTTCTGCCTGTGACTTTCTTTAGATCATCAATTCCTTTAACAACACCGGTGTTAAGATAGCCAGCGGCCTTTTTAGCTTCCATTTCAACTTGCGCATCTTTTGGAATAAGCTCGCCAGGGATAGAGATCCGGTTTACTACGCTAATGCCCGAATTCACGATGGCATCGTATTTCATGTTGCTCATAGAATGTAAATTGTGAATTTTTTGAATGCCAAAAAAATGTAAACAGTCCGGCATTAATTCTTGAAACCGGGCGTCTTCGACACCGGCGACACACTCGGTACGGTGAAAATAGGTGGCTGCGGTATCACCGCCTTCTTGGCGTTTTCGCGCGTTGTAGACTAAAAATTTTGTCACTTCGCCAAGTGCACGGCCTTCTTTACGATAATATATAATAATACCAACGCCGCCACGCTGG
This sequence comes from Bdellovibrionales bacterium, assembly GCA_043728195.1. GTDB lineage: Bacteria > Bdellovibrionota > Bdellovibrionia > Bdellovibrionales > Bdellovibrionaceae > Pseudobdellovibrio. The sequence goes on along the minus strand of JAYTMU010000039.1, from coordinate 1,220 downwards.
GCCGTTCTCGCGGCATCTTCAATACCATACATTAGATACGGCCTACAGGTGCAAATGTCGGAACCAAAAACATCCGAACCATTGCATTCATCGTGCACGCGTGCGGTTAATTCAATATCAGGATTTGCTAAATCTTCGGGGTTACCAAAAATGTAAGCTGTGGTGCTGCCGATGGGCGGCAGACACACTTTTAGATCCCTGCGTGTAATAAGCTCGGGGAACATTCCGGTTTCTTGAAATAAAATGCGGCGCAGTTCGCCTTCGTCAATTTTTAGTCGTTTTGCAATACCTGGTAAATGCCAAACGGGATCAATGGCAACTTTCGTTACTTTAACATCGTTATTTTCTTTAATGATTTTTCCATCGGGCTTAAGCCGACCTTTACTAATAGCTTCTTGAATTTCTGGCAATTGCAAATGGGCTTGTGTGACCGCAATCGTTGGTCTGATGTCATAACCCTTTGCAAAAAGTTCTGGAAAATTTTTTTGCGGATCTAATCCCCACGGATCTAAAGCAACAAGTTTATCGGCGTCATACCATGATGGATACGGGCCAATTTTTGCTGGGCTTTCGGTGTTGTGAAGATCGGGCTTATGTTGCTGCGAGTGTTTACCGCTAGCAATAGAAAGCGCCCGGTAAACAGTGTAACTACCACTATGGGTTCCAATGGCGTTTCTGGCTTTTGAATTGGTGCTAGATGCCACAACAGGGCCGCGCTCAAGAGCTGACTTTGCCCCCCAGTGGATGGGTAAGGTTTCTTTGTATTTTAAATTAGAATGCGAAGCCAATATCACGTGGTTGGACCTTTGATCTTTTTTAAGCATGAACACTCCTACAGCGGTGACTACATATGTATATGGTAACGATTACGACATCCAATTCGAATCACTTTGTGATTCCCATTTTGTGGTTATTTTTTTCATATTCGACCAAAAATCTAAGCTGTGCTGACCGGTAATATCACCATGACCAAATTTTGATGCGTTAATACCACCAAACGAAAATGGTTCACGTGGTACAGGAACACCAATATTAATGCCTACCATTCCGGTAGAGGCCTCTTTGGCAACACGTTCGGCCATGGCACCGCTTGAAGTAAAAACGCTGCACGCATTTCCGTATTCAATGCTATTTTCAATTTGCATGGCTTCAGATAAATCTTTACAGCGAACGATACTTAAAATAGGTCCGAACAATTCAAAAGTTGCGGCCTCTGATCC
>JAYTMU010000038.1:0-3556 GCA_043728195.1 Bdellovibrionales bacterium | reverse complement strand
GCATCGACAGGCGGAAGTCCTAATTTTGCATTACCCGTTTTTACGTTGCAGAACCGGCATCCACGAGTACACACTTCACCCATCAACATGAAAGTGGCTGTGCCGCCCGACCAACATTCGCCCATGTTTGGACATTTAGCTTCTTGGCAAACCGTGGCTAATTTCAGTTCGCCGAGCATGTTTTTGATGCGAGCATAATTTTCGCCAGAAGGTGCGCGCACTTTAAGCCAGTCGGGTTTAGGAATTCGAGTTTTCACTGCGATATCGGACATAAATCCTCTGTAGTAATTGTGCTTTAAACACAGCTTATATGAAAACCTAGTTTTAGCGCTTTTGGCAGGACTTAACAAGCAGATACACTGATTTTGTATTGCAAAACGGCGGGCTTTTGTTATTTCTTAAAGCCATATGAATCTAATGCATGATCCGCTACGTCTTTTGTTAACCGAAGCGTTATTTAAAGCCATTTCTAAACTGGGTGTAAACTTAGAAAAAGCCGAAATCTATAACCAATTGGTAGATCCCCCAAATACAGATTTGGGTCATTTGGCATTTGGCTGCTTTATTTTAGCAAAAAATTTGAAAAAAGCACCACTAGCCGCTGCAGCTGAATTAAAAAATTTGGTTGGTGAAATTTTAGGTGTTACAAGCGTCGAAGGGGCAGGTCCCTACCTTAATTTTAAGTTCTCTTCCGCAATACTAGCAGAAAAAGTTGTCATTCCCGCAAGTAGTGGCGAGCTTTTCAAACGCCAGTTTACTGAGAAAACTCCGAAAGGTATGATCGAATATTCGCAGCCCAACACTCACAAAGAAATTCACGTGGGTCATATGCGAAATCTTTGTCTTGGGGATTCTTTAATAAAGTTGCTACGCTATGCCGGGCATGAAATCGTAAGTACAACCTTTCCAGGAGATGTCGGCACACACGTTGCGAAATGTTTGTGGTATATCAAAAAACATGTTGGTTTAGACGTTTTAGATAAAAAGCGTTCTGATCCCCATCGTGGCGAATGGCTTGGCCAAATGTATTCGGCTGCCAATATAAAATTAGAAGATGAAGTCAAAACCGATAATTATGAAAGCAATAAAAAAGAACTAACTGAAATCCTAAAGCAGCTTGAGCGCCAGCAGGGCGAATTTTATGATTTGTGGAAAGAAACCCGTCAGTGGTCAATCGATCTGATGAACACGGTTTACACCTGGGCAGGGGTTCAGTTTGACGTTTGGTACTGGGAATCTGATGTCGATGCAGATTCTGTAAAAATGGTTAAAAAGTATTTCGAAGAAGGCAAGCTTGTACAGTCACAAGGTGCGATCGGGCTTGATTTTGAAAGCGAGAATTTGGGTTTTTGTATGTTACTAAAAACCGATGGCACAGGCCTTTATGCAACCAAAGATATCGAACTTGCTCGACGAAAATTTCAAGACCACCACGTTGAAAAATCAATTTATGTGGTGGACGTTCGCCAGGCTCTTCATTTTAAGCAAGTTTTTAGATCGTTAGAAGTTCTTGGTTTTCCACAAGCAAAAAACTGTTTTCATTTGCAGTACAATTTTGTCGAATTACCAGATGGGGCTATGAGTTCACGTAAAGGAAACGTCATTCCTTTGATGGATTTAGTCAGTCAGATGAAAAAGCATGTCAAAACAGAATATCTTTCCAGATACAATGATGAATGGGATGCAGCCGAAGTTGAAAGTGTTTCCGACTGTGTGGCCCAAGGTGCCATAAAGTACGGAATGCTTCGCCAAGACACCAATAAGAAAATTGTTTTCGACATGGCCGAATGGCTGAAGTTAGACGGGGAATCAGGGCCATTTATCCAATACAGTTACGCACGTATTCAGTCCGTTATTAAAAAGTTTTCAGTCAAAAGCCTTAGTTTTGATGGCGCCCTGCTGGCTGATCCAGCGGAAATAAAATTGATGCAGCATTTGATGAATTTCAACTCGGTCGTTTTAATGGCAGCTGACAATTACAGGCCATCGGCCCTTTGCACCTACTTGTATGAAGCGGCCAAAAAATTTAATGTCTTTTATCACGAATGCTCGATCGGAAAAGCCGAAACAGAAGAATTAAAAAAATCTAGGTTAGCATTGGCTGCGGCAACGGCGCAGATTTTAAAGCAAGGGCTAGCACTTTTAGGAATTCCAGTTCCAGAAAGAATGTGATGATCGAATTTAAAACTAAGTTAACAGAAGGTATCTTACTTAAGCGTTACAAAAGATTTTTTGCTGATGTGGAATATACAGATGCTAAGACAAAGAAGAAAATTCAGTTAACTATTCACTGTCCCAATACCGGCAGCTTAAAATCAGTTATCGAAAAAGATCAGCAGCATGCGTGCTGGTTTTCAATCAGTGACGACCCGGCCAGAAAACTAAAAGGCACACTACAGGCCGTCAAAGCGGCTTCTGGCGCGTGGGTGGGGGTTAATACGTCATGGCCAAACAAGGTTGTGCAATTTGCGGCTAATCAATCGATTGAAAGTAAAAAACCCCATTTTGAAAATTGGAAAACCTATTCCTATTATAAGTCTGAACACAAAATATCAAAAGAAACACGCTTAGATGGTGTGTTCTGTGTTGATAAATCACACTTAGAAGACGAAAAAGCCAAAAAGCATTACATTGAAATTAAGAATGTATCCTTAGCGCGGGGCGGATTTGCACAATTTCCAGATGCCGTTACCGAGCGTGGTCAGAAGCATTTGCAGGAATTAATGAAGCTTATCGATAAAGGTCACAAAGCAGAACTTATTTTCACAATCCAAAGAAATGACGTTACCGAATTCTCGGTAGCTGAAGACATCGATCCCACTTATAAAAAACTATTCGATCAGGCAATAAAAAAAGGTCTTATAGTTACCCCCGTTTTAGTCGAGATCACACAAGACCGAATTACTTTAAGTAAAAAGACTTTAAAGTACGCCCGTCCCATATAGAAAAGGCGTACTTAATGCTAATTTCTAGCAATTTCGATTTTAAATTCTAAAGCTTCGTTTTCGACAGTTGGCCCTTCACGGCGCACAAGTAAGGTCGCAACTGTTTTTATATTCTTAGGAATGTCAGCCGCCGCAAGCGCTGTTACTGATAAGCCACTTGAAAGTGGCGTCAGTGCAGGGATTTCACGGATGACTGCTCCTGTTGTTTGATCTGTAATTACGATAACATGCTTCGAATTTACTTTAGTCGACTTTACAGAGTCTCGGAATACCACTTGATAGTCATCATCCTCTTTTTTAAGTTTTAAATCTGTGATCGAGCTAACGCCGGCATTAGACTGATTGTACTGAGCACCGATTTTTAGCTCGACTGAAATTGAAGCGCCGTTCACTTGCTGCTTGTGCACAACGTAAGTGTAACCCGACGAAATAACTTTTACGCCCACTAGCGCCGGTGCGGCCGAGATTAATTCAAGATGTACGGTTTCAGTTTCGTTACCAGCTATAACAGCATCCTGTGGAAATGCGACGGTGACTTGAAACTGCAGCTGACGATCGAAAACTTCGCGCGTTTGTGTTTTGCAGCAACGAGTCTCTGAACGGTATTTAGT
>JAYTMU010000037.1:0-6084 GCA_043728195.1 Bdellovibrionales bacterium | reverse complement strand
TCTTGAGCTAAGACTTCTATTTTTTCTAACCAATCTACATTTGTAGAATTTTTTCTTAAATCCAAAAACACTAACCAATCTGTTCATTCATTTTATCGTTTGCGCAAAAAAAAATTGGGCTTTGGGCCCAATTGAAATCACCATAACAAACTAAATCTCAGCAATCAACTTTGAATATCGTCGCCGGTTTGTGACTGCATGACTACAGCGGCGCCGCCATCAGAATAGTAGGATTTGCGCCGGCCAATGACTGAAAATCGATTTTTTAAGTAAAAATTAACAGCTTGTTGATTGTTTTCATGCACCTCAAGGCAAACTGGCAGGCTACGCTGCGCGGCAATAAGTTGCAGACCGTGAATAAGTTTACTACCCAAACCCTTCCGCGCCGCCGCCCGAGACGTGGCTAATGCCATAATTTCTAAGCGATCTGGGAAGGACCGAAAAGACAGATATGCCAAGATCAGCGCATCTTTTTTAAAAATCAGTGTCTCTGACTTTTCGAATTCACTTAGTGCCGACTCGAAACTCCAGTTAAAAAAGGCAGGATTCAATGTTTGCGTCGAGATTTCAGCGGATAGATGTGCAGCGCTTTCCCAATCGGCCCGGGCCAGCACCACAAGCTTAAGATCAGCTAATAAAATATTAGAGCTCACTGATTTTCATTTTTACGGAATACTTTCGCTTAAGCACATCGATCCATGCTTTGAAGCGAACCTTTTGACTCATTTGATTCTGTTTAAGCTGTAACAGTGCAAGCGCTTCGGCAATCATTTGGGTCTCTTGTTCGATTTCAAGCTTAGTGAATACCTCTCCGTTAGCCTCTTTTAAATTTACCGGAACCGTAATGGACTGCGGGGCAATTTCAAAAAGCAGTGCTTCCCGTTTTAACAGCCGTGAAACTACAAAGTCATCCAGTGGGTTTTCAGAAAATTCAGCAATCTTTTCAGTCTTAGTAACTGCTAAAAGCACGCTTTTGTAGATTTTGAAGTCGCGTAAAGTCCAAGATTGGTCTGCCTCTGAGAAAAGAATTTGATTAACAACTTCTGGAGCAGATGGCAGATTTTGTTGCGCGTGAATGTGCGTACTGAAAATCAAAATAAATAGAGTTTGCATCATAGTCTTAATCTAAGCACATTCACCGCAAATAAAAAAGTCCCATTGCTTTCGCAAAAGGACTTTTTTTAAGCTTGGCAGTTATATCTCCGCCTAAAAATTAACGCGGGCTACGATACTAGTTATTGAATACTGTAGTTTTTCAAGTGGCGTACCAACGTATCCATAAGATGAATTCGGATAATTCGAATTCACACGGCTAGACATATTGAACATGTATTTGAAATCAAAGCCCAGTGCAAAATTAGGACTAAATTCAACATCCACGCCTGCATTGATACCTAAATCGATAGCATGAGAGTTTCCTGTATCTTCGCTTGAACCTGAGTAATTGTTTGTTAAAGCATATTTTCTATACGAGTAAGCAACAAGTCCACCTAGTACCGGGCGAACCATTCCGCTTAGCAACTGATACTTGGCTGCGATTGAACCTTGATACTGATTCACATCGTAATTGTCGATGCGGTAAAAACCACCGTTAAAAAAACCGTTGTTATTTACATCAACACCGTAGTTTGACATTAAGAATGCACCTTCAACTAAAAAGAAATCGTAACGTGTGCCAAAAGCTGCCCCTAGAGAGTAGTTTCCTTTAACGTTCTTTACGTCTGGGTAGTAGCCAATTCCAGCAAGACCTGCAAAGTAGCGGGATTCAGTTGGTGCAATGATCGCAGACGAATCATCTTGTAGTGCCATACGAACTTCTTCGCGAACGGCATCACGCGATAATGTTTCGCGCTCTTCGATAATAACGGGTTGTACAGGCTGCGCAGCAGGAGCCATTTGCACAGCTGGTTGAGCCGGAGAATGGTTTTGCATGTTATCGAATTTATCACCGAATAGAGCAGCTGCACGACGTTTCTCGTCTTCCATACGGCTTTGCTCTAACTTCTCGACGATACGAGTTTCAGTTTTCATTTCTTCATCTTGGCGGTTTTTACGAATGTAGTCGGCCTTTGAATCAGATAGTGGTGAAGCTTCGATGAAAGTCGTTGGCTGCGTTTGCACGCTTGTTTGCGGAACCACTACTGTTTGGTTCACAACGTTTGCATTGCGGTTTGATTTTTTGTTTTGTGTGAGCGACGAACGTGGTTGCTGTTGATACATTTGATCCAATTCAGAGTCGACATCTACATCGATATTCTGACTTTCAACCTGTGCCAAAGCTTCCGCCGACAACAAAACAAGACTTAGAAACAACATGTGCTTTTTCATAGATATCTCCCCGATGAAAAAATTTGTACTCTCATCACAAGAGCAACCTAAGTGCCAAGATGCGGCGCGAGCGGAAAAAATTTGCAACCCCTTGAATTCTTGAGCCATTTCGAAAAAATTAAAAAATACGCTATTTGCAGCAAATGCCAGAAAAGTGTCGAATCTTGTTAACAACCCTGAAATATTTTCTTGAACCGGATGGGCGTTTAAACGTATACCTAAGGCACAATAAAAGTTCAAAAAGTGCCTCGGTGATGAAATTGGTAGACTTGCTAGACTCAAAATCTTGTGGGAGCAATCCCGTGCCGGTTCGAGTCCGGCCCGAGGCACCACTTTAAAATCCGCAATAATATCAAAATGATACAAAATTGACCGATTCATCGACTAGAACCACTTTGTCGCCGTCTTCCATGTTGGCATTTTGTAGTACATTGTAGTACACTTGTTACTGATGAAGTTCGAATGGGATCCGCAAAAAGAAAAGACAAATCAGAAAAAGCACGGTGTCTCATTCGACGAGGCTAAAGAGGCCCTGACTTGTGAGTTCGTTGTTGTTCTTAAAGAGGATTCTGATTCGGGCGAAGAGCGATATGTCTACTTGGGCATGTGCAAGAAACTAAATATTCTCGTCGTGGTAGTTGCCTACCCCGATGAGCAAATCACGAGAATCATTTCCGCTCGCAAAGCAAATAAAAGGGAGAGAAAATTCTATGAAGCGCAATTATGATTTTTCAAAGGCAGCTGTCATCAAAGGGCCTATCAAATCTAAGTCTCAGGTCGACAATGCCTTGAAGGAACAAAAAACTCTGACTTCAATTCGACTTGATAGCGAAATTATAACTGTTGCCAAACAAAAGGCCGAGGATGAGGGCGTTGGCTACCTAACTTGGCTCAATAAGAAATTAAGAAGTGCTGTCCTTGGCGAAGAAGACCTGGAAGACCGCGTAAAGAAACTCGAAAAAGCTGTCTTCAAAAAGAAAGCTCTCTAGCCTTTTGAGTTTTGACGGACGAAAGCTTCGGAGGCGCCAATCCCGATGGCTGCCTTGCTGGGCGAACCGTACCTTAAAACCAAATACCGCAGATCTCCTCGCCGCAAACCCTTTGGTTCCGCAACTTCATCCACCTCGAACTCGAATAGAATCGACTTCGCGCCTGAAAGCGGTTCTTCTACTTCGGGGTCTCGCGCACCAATCTTCACACAACACTACCTATCACGCTGGATATACTAAATTTGCAATTGAGACGCCTGGTGTAGGCAAAACGATCCTGACCAAGGAATTGCACTGCTATGACATCAACTATTGCGTAGACGAGCGGAAGATGCCAATTGAAGGGACAATTCAGCTTGGCGAGCAGATTCTAAATGCGACGATGTACCTTGCTTGTAGCGGTTTTTGCTTTTAGCCGACCATGCCTGACTTCTGATACGGGATGGCTTCGATAATGACGGGCCGCACGGCTATGCTACTAAATTTAATCTCAGCTGCTAAATCTAAGTTCAAACCAACCAATTTAATAAAATTGGTTGGTTTGAACTTATGATGGGAAAAGCTTAGCGTGCGCCTAATGGCATTTATTTGATTTATCAGCGCATGGATACTTGGACAAATTGTCATTTGGAATGCTAGCTGTTGGATCAGCTTGATTTACGCAATTTAAAAAATCAGCGGCCGTTGCGGCAATATTAGAAAATCCAGGTGCTCTAGAACTAAAATCAGTACCAATAGTTTTGAGGCAGGCATTAAACGGCGACTTTTTAAGATCGGTGACTAGGCTTCGTCTAACAGTTCCAGTCAAAGTCGTGAATTGGTTATAGCCAGCGGCGCCTGATCCGCCGCCGCCAATGGCACCGCGGTGAAAATCAAGATTGATTTCATTTATTAAAATCAGCGCATTATCCAGTTCCGCAAGCGGAGCTAGATTTTTTAAAAGACTTTGGTCCTTTGTTGAATAAAAGGCATACGAAATATCCAGAAGGCCATCATTTCCGCCTGGATTATCCAGGCGGAAATAAAAAAGATGGTTTTCAAAACCATCAGCAAAACGTTTGCTGTCGATAATTTCAAAAGTGGGCTCTAAGTTAAGGTCAGCATAGTGCTCAAGATAACGCATAATTTGCGCTGCAGTATAACACTTGCCTTTTGTGGCATCAAAGAATTTTTGTCTATCATACTTCTCAGGTATTCCCTTGATGACTACTTTAGGACTAACTATTTTTAGAGTTTGCTCTTTTTCTGTTTGCTCTTTTTCTGTTTGAACTTTCACAAATGAACCAGTTATTTCAATCCTGGTATCTGATTTCTTACTATTAAATTTAGAAACTCTGCACTCGTTCACCAGAGTAAACGTTTTTGCTGCTTTATCAATTTTATACAAAGTTGTATTGTACGGTTCTGCATTGATAAGAATTTCTGCCGGAGCGGAGTAGGCAACCTGACACGCAAGTAGCCCGCCTGATATAATAGCCAAAAGTTTCATATGTTTTCCTTTGTAAATTTATTTTTCACTTCGACACGTTGTAGCTTAAAGTAAACAAAAAGTATCCAATGAAGTTGTTTTAGGGGAATAACCCTTGGAATTTAAAAAAAAATTCAGGGTCGTCTGATCTACTGACACTGGTTAAGCGCGACCTCCGGATGTACGCAAATAGCGAAACTAAACTGCCAAACCTTACGGCCACTTCTAACTGTAGAAACTTTATCCAGCAAACCAGTTTATAAATCGCTCCGCACCCCATCTTTTAATTTGCATAGTGCCACAGCACGGTTTAACTATTTGTTAAGAAAAGTAAACAATTAATAAAAAGGGGTCCTATGTCTGCCATGAAGGAATTTAAAGAATTTGCTATGAAAGGTAATGTTGTCGACCTAGCGGTCGGAGTTATTATTGGCGCCGCATTTGGTAAAATAGTCACTGTATTGGTTGAGAAAATCATGATGCCTCCGATCGGACTTGCCATCGGTGGAATGGATTTTTCTGAATTGAAAATTATCCTAAAAGCAGCTGATGCTGCCGGCAAAGGCGAAGTTGCCATATGGTACGGAGAGCTTGTACAAACTTCGATTAGTTTTCTGATCGTTGCATTTGCTCTTTTCCTTATTATACGAGGTATGAATTCTATGAAAAAAGCCGAAGTTGCAGCGCCAACTGCAGTTGCTGTTGCACCTGAAGATATTGTTTTACTTCGCGAAATCAGAGATTCACTTAGAAAATAAAAACTAATTTACAACTTATGAAATGAGAAAAAATGAAAACTATTCTACTTTTAGCGATTTTTACAACTACCGTAACAGCCTTTGCTGAGGAAAGTCAGTTCTCGGGGTCAGCAGAAGCCAGCGCGGTTGTCATCAGCGGAAATGCTAACAACGAAACTTACAGCGCAAAAACTGAAAATACGTACGCTGTTTCTGAATTTGATTTGGCAAAAATATTCGGTAAATATGTTCGTTCGACATCAGGTGGCACAGAAAGCACTAAAGCTTGGGAAGCTGGCCTACGCTACGAAAGAATATTTACAAAAGACGTGCTAAGCGCCTTTTTGCAACACAAAGCAGAGCACGATCCGTACAATGGTATTTTTATTCAGCGTGATTCAACTGATATCGGTATGAAATATACGTTCATAAAAACAGATGCCGTAAACTGGTTTTCTGAACTTGGCTATCAGTACACGACGACTTACGTTGCAACAGGTGTTGATAAAGCAAGTGGTGACTTCATCCGCGCCTACACTGAGGTTGCCTATAAAATTTCAGC
>JAYTMU010000036.1:0-2148 GCA_043728195.1 Bdellovibrionales bacterium | reverse complement strand
GCTGTTTTCCCCATTTGTTCGATAAATTGATTTGCCGCAATGAATGTGACCGCAGAAACTGAACCGTAATGTGCGGCCAATGCAGCCGCATCGATCTGTCCAAATCGTCCCAATTTTCGCATGATTATATAGGCCGAGATTGGAGTAATGCATCCCAAAACGACAGTTGCAAAAGCCGGCCAAGCAATGACTTGAAAAGTACTTTCAGATAGTTCAACTCCGCCCTTTAATCCAATCGCCAATAAAAGATAGATGGACAACGAAGAGTAAAGATCTTTTGGCAGGCTTAGTTCGCTCTTCAATAATTTCGTTACAATTCCAAGCAGAAATGCGAGCACTATAGGTGATAATAAGTTTGTTTTTAAGATTTCGAAAGCTGTCAAAGTTCAGTCCTTTATTTTCAAGGGTTACAAAATTCACATTCAGACGGGTCAAGTTCACGCTGACCATCAGGCCTGGGTCTTTCTTCTTTTGTTTTACACCTTGGACATGCGAGCAATACGGCTTTAGCAATTCGACTAGGCTCTTTGCAAGCAGCACACGGAAGGCCAGGAACTGTTTCGACAACTGTGAACCCTGGATACTTGCAAGTCGGACAAAATGAGTTAAGACATTCGATTAACTTTATTCCGGCATTATAAATCGCGTCTCTTCGAGTAGCGTTGTGACAAGCCCGCAGATCGGTCATTAGAACAACCCGCGCGGTTGTTGAGGCTGCAAAGCATTCAAGCATTGCTTGCTCTACGTCTTGGACTGTGTGAAGGCCCTTAGATAGCGGTGCTAGCAAACCTTCAGGGTGTACGATCACGCCATGGCCCGGAAACGTAATTTCTTTTAAAAATGCTTGATAGTCGTCACGGGGTCCCAGAATTTTTTCTGCGTGCACTGGATTTGTTGCCAAATATTCAGCATAAATTTCGCTACCGGTTTCACGGTCCCACAACAGAAGTGACTCAAGGTCTGTTTGCATAAAACCAATCAGCGGATGCGGGCCGAAGCTGCCTTCGCTTGCAAGAAAAAATTGGGCTTCAGAATGTTTGTCAGCCGCCGCTTTTATTTTCTTTCTTAAAGTTTCCTGAACCGATCCGGTGCGTTCGACCTCCCCTGAGAAGGTGCCAAACTTATCCGAATCAATTGGCGCCGCAATACAATCCACACCAAGTTCGGCCAACAATGGTTTAAGAAGCGCCTCTTTGCCATGCTTTGTCGCAAAGTAAAATGTTTTGCCATGAAATGGATGTGAGGCAGCAACTATCATAACTTTAATATCGCCAAATTCGGCCATATCGTAAAACATATAAAATATTTGAAATTCATCTGTTAAACAGATAAGTTGACAGGCATGGAATGGCTTAATTATCATCATCTGCATTATTTTTGGACCGTAGCTAAAGAAAAAAGCTTCACTAAAGCGGCTTTAAAATTGCGAATTGCACAATCGGCCGTAAGCTTTCAAGTAGCGCAGCTTGAGGATTTTTTAGGAAAGAAACTGATACAACGTTCGACCTCAAAAAAACTGACCCTTACCGAAGAAGGTCAGATTGTTTTCAATCAGGCCGAAGAGATTTTTAGGCAAGGCAAAGAGCTTGTCGATGGCCTGAAAGAAAGCGGAATTCAATCCACACTAAGAGTTGGTGCACTTGGAAGTCTATCAAAAAATCTTCAAATTAGACTACTAAGACCAGTCATCAATCGGGCCGATTTTGAAATCACAGTTGATGTCGGAGACGCTCAAACTTTGTTAAGCCGCCTTCAAACCTTTAACTTAGACGCCATTCTTTGTGATGTTCCATTTCCACACTCCGAAGATGAACCCTTAATTCAGCGCGAAATTGCACGAGAACCAATTTGTCTAATCGCTCGAAAATTTAAACAAAGTATGCCACTGCAAGTACGACTTGCTAAATATGGAATATATCTTCCTTCGCGCAGCAATCCAGTTACCTCCGAAATAGAATCATTTCTAAAAAGTCAAAAAGAGCGAATCAAGATTAAGGGTTATATTGATGATATTGCTTTACTGCGCTTGTTAGCAATTGAAACCGATAGTGTTGTAGCCATCCCGCGAGTTGGAGCCGCGCGAGAACTGCAAAATAAGACAATCGTGGTGCAACATCAGTTCAGATCTTTGTATCAAAAGTTCTATCT
>JAYTMU010000035.1:0-3766 GCA_043728195.1 Bdellovibrionales bacterium | reverse complement strand
CGGAAATCCAAGATGATTTCGTTTATCAACACTTTGCGAATAGGCCCCGGTCAACAAGACAACATTCCATTGCTGAACTTTTTGCAGCAAAATTTGTTGCAAGTGACGGGCATGGTAAGCTGCATCTAAAGCAATAGGAATTGCAGTTTCTGGCCATAGCATTATTTCCGAATCTTTTTCTGCCGCCAGGTGTTTGTCGGTCAATTGAGTGTAGTGATCTAAAACATAGGGTTGGAACCCCTCTTTTTTTTCAGATTGCACTTTATCGGCATTGCCGATATTTCCTTGTGCTACGGCAAATTTGACCATGGCATTTGTTTTGGTCCAGCGTTTTTCTTTCATCATGCCTGTGCCCGCAAGCGCTAAAATAAAAATTAAAACGGCAGTGCATAAGCCAATCGCAAATTTTCGGTCCTGATGTCGTTGTAGCCATGCAAAACCGATAAGTGCTTGGATCAATAAAATCCAAGTTGATAAGCCCCAAAAGCCAACTGTATCGGCCCACTGAAAGATGGGTAACTTCATGTACAGAAGGCTATAAGCCAAGTTCCATTCAAATATGCTAGGCCACACACGCTCTAAAAGTGCGTGCGCTAAAGCGATTAAGAGCAGCTGCAGCAGTGTTGAGTTAATCAAGCGCCTGCGAATAACCCAAATTGCAAAAGTTAACGATACCGGAATATAAATATGAACCGTGGCAGCGAAGCCTAATAAGGAGCCCAAAGACATCAGCCAGTTGAATTCACCGAATTCACTAGCTGTATAGAATATCCAGTTAAATCCAATCAACGTTAAGATAAATTGCGCGCACCAACCGACAAAAAATATTTTTCTTAGCGATACGTTTTCCGTATTTAATTGCAAAGCGGCGAGCCACAGTGGCACGAAGCAGAACAGTAATGCCCAGCCCGGAAACGGAATGTAAGAAGTTCCTACTAAAATTCCGCTAACCAAAGCCCACCGGTAGGGTCGAGGAATTTGCGTAAAAAACCTAAAAATATTCGACATCCCTAAATTGGTATCATAGACTTTGGGGTAGGGGGTAGCTGCAGTTGGACAAATTAGATGCTAATTTAGACAGTCAGGCGACTAGCCAAGCAACAAGCCAGACACCTAACCAAACAGATGAAATACGCTTTCGCTGTCCTTGCTGTGAAAAATTGTACCGCACCCATGTTGATATCTTTTTAAATGATAAACCTGAGTTCGATTGCCAAAGCTGCCAAAAAACGTTTCTACTGACGAACTCTTCGTCTGCTTTTGGCCTGTTCAAAACAGAAGTAAAGGGCAGTCATTTTTCAAGCTGTCCAAAATGCACTCAACTTATGCCCATGGATTCAAACGAGTGTCCATCGTGTGGTATTTTCATTGAAAAGTTTCAAAAGTCTGCAAAATCTGAAAGTCCAACTTTATATGAAATAAATTTGCTTTGGGAAGCTGTGCTTGAAAATTTTAAGAACGATCAAAATCACCAAAACTTTTTAAATTTTTGCCAGAAAAAAATGGCACTTAGTTTTGCATTTCAAAAATACGATGATCTTCGAAAGTCGCTGAGCTTTGATCCGACCTGCGAAAAGTATTTAAAGCAAATTGAATTGCGCCTTGAGCAGCAATTTATAGCACAAACGCGCGAAGACGTCATCAGCGACAAGCGCGTGGAGAATAGTAAGGGTCAGTGGATTTTTGCAGGCATTGGTTTCGTAGGCTTAGCGCTGCTAATATTTAATCGTATCAAGCCGTTGTTTCCAAATCTAACGGGCCTGGTCGTTTCAGTAACCCTATTAGCTTTTGGCCTTTGGATTTTTTCATCACAAAAAAAAGACATCAAAAAAATGGGCTCGTTTAAATAATTTGTGGGTAATTTCAGTAAATTATAACGTCGAATTCAACTTCAGAAAGTATGCACGCCTTTTTTAAGTAAACTCCTTTTACCATACTCTGTAACTGTGCATCTTATATACTGCAAAGTTTCAGAGTATGGATAAATGGGTTTAAACAATTCGCGGGTAATTTCTTAAGAATTTAAACAGAAATTATTCAAACGAACCAGAAAATGAAATTTTAAACCAAGGCTAAGTAGCAGGTTTCTGCTATTTGATTTACTGTTCAGGCGTTTTAGGATCTTGACCTAATCTTAGTGTTGGATTTTTCTTATTCACCGGTTGTGCCATAGCTTCAAGCAAATTTTTACCAAACTTCGCAACATTTTTCGCGGTTTTTAAGTTTGGATCTTCAGCTTGGCGCCGATTCAGTTTTGGATCAGAATAAAAACTATCTTGCACAACTTCCGACTTGTCTGCACCTGAAAATGCTTTTTCACCACTTAAAATTGTTAGCGACTTGTAAAGATTTAATTGCCGCGAAGTTTTCGTTTTCGCAATCAATGAATGTGATGTGTCACCTGTTGCTAAGATGTATTTTTTTACGTCCTCTGCTTTGTAATACTGGTTTTTATGGGACATAACCAGCACGGCAGCACCAGTAATAAATGCAGTCGCCTGTGACGTTCCGGTCATGAGACCATAAGTATTGTTCGGAAGACTTGATAAAATATTTTGTCCCGGAGCCGCAATATCAACTGTTTCCGTCCCGTAATTTGAAGACGCTAGCACTTCGGTCGTGGGATCAATCGCAGTGACAGAAATAATATTTTTCAATTTGTAATCGGCCGGGTAGTAGTGATGTTGATCTGAATTTGAGCGTTCATTTCCAGCAGCTGCCACAAATAAAATTCCACGTTTTGCGGCAAGCTCGACGGCATCGTGTTCCTCCTGGGAATAATCGGTGCCTCCGCCAGAATAATTAATAATGTGGGCGCCCATTTTAATGGCGTACTGAATAGCAGCTACCGTATTTTTTAAGTTATCCGTATTGGGAACTTTAGGATCAAAGTATTTTAAAATCATCAGACTTACTTTTGGGGAAATTCCGCTAATGCCTTTTTTATTTTCGGCCTCGGCGCCAATAATTCCTGCGATGTGGGTACCATGACCATGATTGTCTGTTAACCGGTTATTATTCGATACAAAGTTCCAGCCGTGAATATCGTCAACGAAGCCGTTGTTGTCGTCATCAATTCCATTTGTGGCTTTGTTTTTTCCAAAGCGGTCTGTTCCTGATTCGCCTTCGTTCGTCCACAAATTTTTTTTTAAATCTTCATGAAACTCGTCAATTCCAGTGTCGATGACGGCCACGATGGCGTCACGGCTACCTTGTGTCACCGACCAGGCACGTGCAGCATCAGATTTTTTCAAGCCCCATGCTTGCTTGATGGCCGGATCGTTAAATAAAACCGAAGGTTCATCAATGACTTTTAAGGTTTGGTCTTTAACTTGGCCTAAATCTAATTCGCGGCTATCAAGGATTTTCTTTTTTTTAAGTGACTGCGTTTGTCGATCAGGCTGCGTGGTTGAAATAACTTGGTATGCTGTAAGCGCGGTACAAAACACAAAAAATGCGCCCACAACTGCAGTAGATAAGCTGATGTTTCTCATACTTATCGTGTCGGCAAATCGCTACGTGTTCTGTAAGGTAAAAAATTGGTTTAATTCTTAGCCGAAGTGTCTTTTTTTGAGTCATCCCAATTTAAAAATTCAGCTGGGAAGGAGTGCTCGTCGTCTCGTTTTGAGATGCGGTCGTAAAAAAGCTTATTTCGTGCGATAAGTTTCACGTAGGTTCTAGTTTCTTCATAAGGGATCTCTTCTATAAATTCTAGTATGTCCGAGCGATTTCTGGTCTTTAACCAGCCACTCAGCGCTCCAGGACC
>JAYTMU010000034.1:0-21098 GCA_043728195.1 Bdellovibrionales bacterium | reverse complement strand
TGATACTTGCGACGACGGCTTTAACACTCACAACGTCATCCACTTTTAAGCTTGCAATGGTCCGAGCGGCCCGGCGATCTTCAAAAGCTCTGGGGTAGTTTTGCAGCAAATCTAAAACCGTCTTTATCCCATGACGAGAAAACAGCGACCCTAACTTAGGGCCAACTCCTTTTACATATTGAATTTCAGTGTCTAGACGAAGGGCCATACAACCATTTCATGTTAAAATAAAGGCTCCGTCAAACACCTAAAATGCGTTACGATTACAGGTATGAGTACCACTGAATATTTTCGTATTCGCCTTAGCATAATTCGACCCAGCGAACCCTCGCCGTTTGCTATTTATATTTTAATTGATGGAAAAATGATCATCTATTTGAATCAAGGCGATGCGATGAAGCCTGAAAAAGTTCAGCTACTTCATCAAAAAGATTCGGGCGAATCTTTTTTTGTTTTGAACGATCAAAAACAAATGTACCGGGATTACATAAAGTCGTCGATGAATTCAAATTTAATTTCAAGTGACCAAAAAGCAGTTATCTTACGCGAAAGTTCGATCGCCATTTTAGAAGATTTGTTTGAAAATCCTGACGTGGGGTTTGCGCTGGAGCAATCAAAACCAATCATTAGCGACTTGCTAGACTTCATGGAAGTAGCTCCGGAATCATTAGGAAATTTAATCAGTTTGTCTGGCCATGATTTTTACACCTACAATCACTCGTTCGATGTCAGTATCTATTCGTTAGGACTTGGACAAGCTCTGGGTTTTGATAAAAAAGTATTAGCTGAACTTGGAACGTCGTCACTATTTCACGACGTTGGAAAACGAAATGTTTCCATTGATATCCTTTGTAAAAAAGGACCTTTGGATGAAAATGAGTGGGTGCAAATGCGCATGCACCCGCAATATGGTCTAAAAATTCTAAATGAACACCCGGGCCTAAGCGACGCTGTAAAAGCGGCTTGCTATGAACATCATGAATCTTGGTCTGGGGGCGGCTACCCGCAAGACATTTCCGGTCAAGAAATACACCCATTTGCTCGAATTGTGTCCTTAACAGACACCTATGACGCAATGACAACGCAGCGCTCTTACAACGTGCCAATGAAGCCTACAGAGGCCCTGAACATGATGAAGAATAAATTAGCCTCTAAATTCGATCCAGAAATGCTTAAAGCCATGTATTCCGTATTATTTAATATGGAAAAAACAGGTTAGTAATTTTTAACATTCAAGACTATTGACTAAACCTTCCATCACTTATTAGCCTCTGATCTACAAAGATGGGGGTTTTATGAAATTAATTACATTGGTTTTTTTATTTTCACAATTAGCATTCGCGTATCCAAATCACGGGATATTAGGTCACTGGGAAGCACAAAACACAATTTTAGGCCGCGGTGTTGAATTCAATTTAGGTTTCGAATTCACTGAACATCGCATGAATATAAAAGTGGTTTGTCATTATTACGATGGTGCTCATCTGCAATCATCGGCAACTTCGCACGTTAGCTACCAAGGCAGCAATATCGTCATACGCGAAAATATTGAAAACGTGGCTAACGATGGCTTCCGCTATTGCAGCGCTGCTTTGCGTCCCTCAGTATGGACTACACATTACGATGGCTACGGCCGATTAGTGCTTTATTCGCCTACGCCTTACCAAGCCCAATTTGTCTTAGTACGCACGGGTGATTGGAATTTACTTAATTAATTTTTTTCGCATTTCTTAGGTGACCAGGTAACGAAACAATCTGGTGCCTTTTTAATTATAAATTCATTTTGCAAATCTTCACCTAGTCCCAAGGTCCATGGCTTTTCTTCGCGTGGTTCAGCGTACCTAGCATTCTTGGTTTGCTTTCTGAAATCTTGAAAGCCAGTGGCTTCAATACTTTCAACTTCAAGCAATTTCAATAACCAGGTCCACTTTTTAATTTCAACTGAATCTTTCGAATCAGATAACAATAATACTTTCTTACTAGGATGGATCCCACGTTTTGCTAAACGTTCGATCGTCTGTATTAAGTCCGGATCGAACACCCGTGTTTTTGTTAGCGGGTTTTTCAGTAACAAAAAATCCTGCGAACTTAAATTTACGCTACCTTTTACATGGGCCGACGCATACAGAAATGCCGATCTAGTGTCTACCAGTACAGTTTCTGTTTTAAATACGTTAGCCGATTCTTCAATCGACTTTGTCTGCCTCGATTGGCAACTGAAAACTCCAACCAATAAAAATATGAAAATTCCATTTTTCATATTCGGTTAATCTTCATTGTTGGAAAAAATATAATGTCACGAATACTTGGTCGGTCGGTTAATAGCATGACCACCCGTTCAATACCAATTCCCACGCCCCCTGTCGGTGGCATTCCCGTTTCAATAGCATGCAAAAAATCTTCGTCCATTGGATGGGCTTCGTCATCGACATTTCGTTTAGCTTCTTGCTCTTTAAGACGCGCGCGCTGTTCTTCCGGGTCATTCAACTCGGAATATGAATTGCCAATCTCCATACAAGCGGCAAAGGGTTCAAAGCGCTCTACTAACTTGGGATTGCCACGATGAATTTTTGTCAGTGGTGATATATCAACTGGATGATCCATAACAAACGTCGGTTGCCATAAATGCGGTTCAACCGCAAGCTCGAACACTTTCATTTGCTTTTCACCTTTTGATAGGTTTTCAAGTTTCACCGGTTTGTCGGAATGCTTTTTTAAATACTCAGCTAACGCGGGCTCGTTGTCAGGATCAATTTCAGCGTACTGTTTAATTCCATCCATGACCGTTAGGCGGCGCCACGGTGGTGTGAAATCAACATCTTTTTCCTGAAACTTAACTTTCATACTGCCATTAATTTCTTTACACACGCTAGATACCAACTCTTCAAACTGGGTCATCTGATAGTTGTAATCGGTGTAGGCTTCATAAAATTCAAGCATGGTAAATTCAGGGTTGTGAGTGCGATCAATGCCTTCATTCCTAAAATTCTTACCGATTTCGTATACCTTATCGAAGCCTCCCACGATCAGGCGCTTTAAATAAAGTTCAGGTGAAATCTTCATATAAAGTTTCATATCTAAGGCTTTATGATGCGTGGTGAAAGGGCTCGCTGCCGCGCCGCCGTAAATGGGCTGTAGAACTGGAGTTTCTACTTCCATAAAGCCACGGTCATCTAAAAACTTTTTAATCGCTTTGATAATTTTTCCGCGAGTTACAAAAACTTTTTTAGATTCAGGGTCTGATATAAGATCTAAATGTCTGTGACGGTATTTAATTTCAACATCCTGAATACCATGAAACTTTTCAGGAAGTGGTTCCAATGTTTTTGTTAAAATCTGAAACTTCTTTACATAAAGGCTTAGTTCGCCTTTTTGAGATTTAAATATGTAACCTTCAAGGCCAACAATATCACCCAGATCAATAAGATCAAAAGCAATGCGGTCCATCTCGGCTAGCTCTTCAGTTTTTAAATAGCACTGAAGACTTCCGGTATTATCTTGAATATTAAAAAAACTAGCTTTACCCATCATTCGTAAAGTCATCAGCCGACCGG
The DNA here is from genome assembly GCA_043728195.1 of Bdellovibrionales bacterium. Lineage (GTDB taxonomy): Bacteria > Bdellovibrionota > Bdellovibrionia > Bdellovibrionales > Bdellovibrionaceae > Pseudobdellovibrio. Next base: position 17,544 of record JAYTMU010000034.1, on the reverse strand, counting down.
CAATGCGAAAATTCGTCTCCAGCTTTTTATCGCCAGCACTTAGCGATGAAAAATCGCGAACTAGGTCTTCAGTCTTTGCAGTCACATCATAAGAATATGGAAACGGATTGATGCCTTTTTCCCGCAGGGCATGTAACTTTTTTCTTTTTTCTGCTTTAATCGGATTGTCATTCGGATCGATACTCATAGTTTTTTACCGGCGAAGGCTTCCATCACACCATGCAATAATTCAATCGCTTCTTTTTTCGGACGCTGAAAGGCATTACGACCCATGATGCTGCCGAACGCTCCGCCCTGCGCTAGTTGCTTCACTTCCTCTAACAATTCAGGGGTACCTTTAGCTTCACCGCCTGAAAATATCACGATGCGTTTTCCGTTAAAGCACGATTGCACCACATGGCGAATGCGATCCGACATTTGCGTGATTTTTATGGATTGCGCTTCGTAAACTTTTTTGGCTTCGGCCTGTTCTAAATGTGCCGAAGGTGGCTTAACTTTTATGATGTTAGCGCCTAACTGGGCTGCGATATGTGCTGAATAGGCGATAACATCCATTCCGGTCTCGCCGTCTTTTGACAGACCATCACCGCGCGCATACGCCCACATGATAACAGGTAAACCTGCTTTTTTGGCTTCACGCGAAGCATGAGCTATTTCTTCGTACATTTGTTTTCGAAAAGATGATCCCGGGTAAATTGTAAAACCAATCCCCGCGCAACCTAATCGTAACGCATCATCAACAGAAGATGTTAAGGCCGATATCGGAGATTTTGATCCGTACAGCACATCCGAATTATTTATTTTCAAAATCAATGGAATTTCGCCCGCGTAATCGCGCGCGCAAGCTTCCATGGCACCAATCGGCGCAGCATAAGCATTGCAACCAGATTCGATCGCTAATTCCATGTGATATGCAGGATCGTAACCATCTGGATTTTTTGCAAAACTGCGTGCAGGGCCGTGTTCAAAGCCTTGATCAACTGGAAGAATAACCATTTTACCCGTACCGGCAAGTTTTCCGGTGTTCATCAATCGCGCTAAGTTCGTTAACACACCGACGTTTTCAGCTCCGTACCAACTTAAAATTTCACGCACTCTTGGGGTCATAAATTCTCCTGTTATTCAACACCTCAAGCTATGCAAAAATCCCAGAGTTATCAAGCCATTGTAGCCATTTGTAAGGTAAAAATTGACATTCCTAACACACCTGCTACAAACAAACTTATGAAAGTTACATTCGAAGCAACGCCAAATCCAGCCACAATGAAATTTAATTTCGGTCAAAAGATCACCGAGCACTCTGCTGATTTTCCAAACGTAGAAGCTGCAGAAAGATCTCCGCTAGCTGCCAAAGTTTTTGGCTTTCCGTGGACATCCTCAGTTTTTGTTGGTGAAGATTTCGTGACAATCACAAAGCAAGATTGGGTCGAGTGGGAAGTGCTAGCATCACCACTAGCGGGCTTATTAGGTGAACACATCGAAAGTGGCTTACCTGTGATGATTGACATGGTTCAAGCGAATGATGAGTCCGAAACAGATTCAGAAATAGTAAAAAAAATAAAGCGCACTTTGCAAACTGAAATTAAACCCGTCGTAGCACTTGATGGCGGTGATATTGTTTTTGCTAAATATGAGAATAATAATTTATACATTCACATGCGCGGCGCTTGCGCTGGCTGCCCGTCATCGCAAGCCACTTTAAAAGATGGAATTGAAGTGCGGTTCAAGCAATTGTATCCCGAAATTAACGAAGTCATCGCAATCTAAATTCTAAGCCTTAAAATTGCAAAATGCGAGTATAGCTTACGCCATCTCGCATTTAAACCGACATAACGAATTTCCAAAGAAGGGAAATACGAATGTCGAACTCAGTTACTCCTACACTACATAGGAAATATCGGAGACTGCATCGAAATGCTAAAGTTATTTTTTCAATTATTTGGATGATTTTAAAAATAATTAAAGCTGTCCTAAATCTTTTTTAAGGTAAAGACCAACGTGTATATTGGCTCTTAACTTAAAACCGGAAATTTAGGGTGTCGGTAGGAGATGGCGTAGGTCTTATGATTGTATCAATTTGATATTTGCACGACGTCGTTCAAGCGAATTGTTCCAATGGTTGATGGGGTTAAATTTACGCCAAACATGACCTTATTACCTTGGACCTTACGATAACTTGCGAGCGTCGTTAGAGTTTCCGCAGAAACTACATTACCTGTCTCTGCATCCTGAGTTACAATCGGACAGCGAGCACATAGCTTGGGATTTTCAAACACGACATCACCAACTTGCACTTTTTTAATTTTATCTTCGTCGTAGGCTGCCAACCCATCAATGATGATATTTGAGCGAAAGCGATCCATATGCGAAGGCTGGATTAGTTTGGTATTCAAATCGTGCAATGAATTTTCATTTGTAAGCAAAATAGGTCTTGAGTCAGCAAACATCATTTCTTTAACGGCTTCTGTTCCCGCCTGATTTAAGCTTCTGTGACTTTGCTTTTGATACCGCACAAGTTTTACGGATTTTTCTAAAAAATCAGAGATCGCTTCGTTGATATCCTTAGATTCTATTCCAGCTATGAATGAATCTTTCCACACCGTCACCGTTTCAAGAGTTTCACAGTCTTCGGTATGGTTAATTAAAATTTTATTTGAGTTTAAATAAAGATGTAGAAACGGCCCCTGTACAGAAGTAATTATTTCTGCAAGGCGGGGTTCGGTTCTACGTGTGATAAATTGGTTTTTTTCATCAACTAACATCCACTGGCGGTCATGCATGGGGCCTAACGGCCCCATTTGCATTTCTTGAAGCGAAATACCGCGGCACGATTTCACAGGATATATCCACAGCCCTGTGACTTTAGGCGCGGCACTCACGCCTACATTCCCATGATGTAGTAAAACATCAGCGGCGCTACGATCGAGGCATCGCTTTCTACAATAAATTTTGGCGTATCGATGCCTAACTTACCCCATGTGATTTTTTCATTGGGTACAGCACCTGAGTATGACCCATACGAAGTTGTTGAATCTGAAATTTGGCAAAAATAACTCCATAGCGGAACTTCCTTATGACCCAGATCTTGAGACAACATCGGAACCACGCAAATAGGAAAATCACCCGCAATACCGCCACCGATTTGGAAAAATCCGACTTTGTTTTTTGTTGCCGTCGCCATGTACCATTCAGCCCAGTAAATCATGTAATCGATACCTGATTTTACAGTGCGCGAGCTTTTAATGTCGCCTTTGATTATATGTCCTGCAAAAATATTTCCGGTCGTTGAATCTTCCCAACCTGGAACTATAATTGGTAAATTCTTTTCTGCGGCTGCAAGCAACCATGAATTTTTAGGATCAATTTGATAGTGCTCTTTCAATTTTCCTGAAAGTAAAATCTTGTACATGTATTCATGCGGGAAATAACTTTTTCCTTCTTTTTCAGCGTTTTGCCACTCTTGAAGAATTACTTTTTCAATACGGCGAATGGCCTCTTCTTCAGGAATACAAGTGTCTGTTACGCGGTTTAAATGACGCTCTAGCAGCTTTTGTTCATCCTGGGGTGTTAAATCACGGTAATTTGGAATTCGCTCGTAATGGTCGTGCGCCACTAGATTATAAATATCTTCTTCTAGGTTAGCCCCGGTACATGAAATAGCATGCACTTTGTTCTGACGGATCATTTCAGCCAAAGATAATCCAAGTTCTGCAGAACTCATTGCACCAGCAAGAGTAACTAACATTTTACCGTTTTGGTTCATTAAGTTTTTGTAACCCACTGCTGCGTCTTTTAAGGCCGCTGCATTAAAATGGCGGTAATGGTGATCGATAAAATTAGTAATGTTCATAAACTCTCCTGAGAAATAAGTGATTCCTGTTTTTTCAATTTATTTAATTTGTAAGTTTTAAACCAATGATAAAATGTAATTGCTAGAATTATTAATCCCGCAATGAAAATAATCAAGGCCATGCCAAAAAAAATTATTAAGCTCATGCGTTTAAAACACTAGGATGATTTGTAATTTGCCGCACGACCCATGATGCTGCTGCTAGGCCAAAGGCTCCAGTGATAAAACTAGCGTTGCCGTAAATAACCGATCGATGCATACACGAATGTGGATCGATCTCGCCTTGCGGGCATACACACCTAAACCCAAGGCCTAAATCATATTTAAGTTCAACGGGCTCCATTGGAACTTCGTCGGAAAATACGCAGGCGATGCCAAATTCGCCTTTTCGGGGAAAGTTATATTCCTGCCGTAAAATTTTTCGTACCGAGTGCGCAAGTGGGTCCATGACCGTGTTGGCCAGATCCTTTATCTTTATCATTGTGGGATCCATTTTTGCTGAAGCCCCGCCACTGGTGATGACATTTATTTTTTGAGTCTTGCATTCGTTTAGCAAAAAAGTTTTTGCAGTTAAATTATCAATCGCATCCACTATGAAATCAGGCTTCAGAGCTAAGATTTCTTCAGATGTGTCCTTGTTATAAAATTTTGTGATGACTTGCACGATCGCCTGCGGATTTATTTTCTTTAAACGCTCACCCATGACGACTGCTTTTTTCTGGCCAACCAAACCTTGTAGCGCGTGCAATTGGCGATTCGCATTCGTAATACAAATTTCATCAAAATCGATAATGGTTAATTTTCCAATTCCAGACCTTGCAAGCGACTCTGCCGCCCAGGAGCCAACGCCGCCTAAGCCAATAATCATAACATGCGAATTAAAAAGTTTTTTCATCATGTCATCACCAACTAGACGGCCCATCCGGTCGAACCGACGGTGTAGCGTGTAGTTGTCTTCTTTTATTTCAAATGGCTTTACTGTTGGCTCTGTAGTTTGACTAATCATAGGGGTCAAAAACTAACAGATCTAGGCCATCCTGAAAAGCCTTTTAAAGTTGCTCGTAGAGATTTCTAGGACCTCTAGAACGCTTAAGTTACGGATACGGGCTATTTTTTCAGCTATAACTCGGATTGAGGTCGACTTATTTAGGCCTTGCCAGCCTTCGGGCGCTTGGTCTGGCGAATCACTTTCAATTAACAGATATTCAAGCGGTATTTTCTCGATACAGTCTTTAAGTTTTTTATTCTTATCAAAGGTAACTGCACCACCGACCGAAATTAAAAATCCACGATCAATATACTTTTTTGCAATGTCAAAACTGCCGGTAAAAGCATGGATTAATCCGCCCTGCTCGGGTTGGCCCCAGATATCTAAAATTTGTAGGGCTTTATCGTGGGCTTGCACAACATGCAGTATCATTGGTTTTTTAAATGCCTTTGCTAGCTCTAGCTGATCGGCAAAGAAATCAATTTGCTGGGTCATCGACTCTTTCATAATGTGTGGCCTAAAATCCAGACCACATTCGCCCAGTGCCATTGCTGGTGATAATTCTTTCGCTAAAAGATCCAATGCCGCGTCACAGGCGTCTTCGTCATTTGCAGCAATAAAATAAGGATGCAAACCGAAGCTTAATCCAAAATTTTCGGGATAAATCTCTTTTATTTTTTTTTGCTTTACCCACTCGATTGGGTCAACTCCACCCTGTAAAAAAAAAGAGATATTTTGCGCAACCGCTTCCGAAAGATTATTCTTCAATTCTTCTGGTGTTAAATTCCAGCGCGGGTCTGACCAATGGCTGTGTGAATCAATAAACATAGGTGCACCTTAGCAATTAATTCTAAAATAACAAGACCAATGTCCGTGTCGAAAACATCGACAATCTGGACTCAATACATTGCCGTGTTGGCCCGATGAATACACATGTATAGGAGATACTGCTGATGAAAAAAGATGTGTTAAAAATGAGGATTGAGATTTCTACAGACACAGGCGCTATTTTAAGACCGGTCGCAATTAAGTTGGGCTCGCCGACTCTGAATCAAGCCGAATCTTTACCACAAACACCTTTTAAGTATTACACCGATGCCATCATTGGACTTTGCTTTCATCAGATGAGTGATTTCAAATTTGTAGAGCCAAGTGAAAAACTATTTGCAGAAAATGCTTACAAAGCATTAAATCCATATACCGAGCTTTACCGTAAGTCGGCGCCCCGTGTGCAGTCTATTATGAAACCACGACCTGAAAAAAATCTACAAGTTGAAAATTTCGAGAAAAATATGACTGACCTTTGGCATACTATGTTTCTTATGGATGCTGTTGATTTCTCAAAAGTGCAAAAAGTTTTAGACTTAGTTTCTGATTTCGAAAATCACTTAGGTGCTCCGTTTTTGTATCACTTTTCATTAAATTTTAGCGAGCGATTCCAATATAAAATGACAGCGTTTTACTCATTTCTTTTTCATTTACGCTCGGTCATTGCGATTGATCATAATGCCTATGTAGAAGATAGTTCAATTGACAGTGTCAAATGTGATTCTATATCCGATTACTTACCAAAATCAGATTACACGACGAACGATGCGCTTTTATTTTGGCATTTCAAAAAATTAGCTACCCCGTTCGTTGGTCACAAAGATAAAGATGTGCGCCTAGAAAAATTATTAGTTCAGCCACTAGAGAAGTATTTCAACCAGTTTAATCACAACGCATGCTGCTTGATTAATAACCTTCCGCCATCATTTTTAAATTCATTATCACCAGCAGCACTTGAAGAAACGTTACACCACGTGCAAATGGACTGGTTGCTGGGCTCACCATCAGGAATGCTATTCAAAGTTCGCGAAGAATTGTTTGGTCTAATAGAAGGTTATGACAAAGTATTTTGGCCAGAGGCCTTAAACCTACGCCCAAAATCACGGTCGAAATTACAACTTGGTTTTCAAATTACAAATAAAGATCTTACTCAGGAATCGCAGGCCGCTTAACCCATTTTTTGTAAACAAAAACTAAAGTAACGATAACAAGTAGGCTAAGTACAACAATTTTGAACTGCTTCAAAAAACCTAAGATTGTTTCGCCGTAATGGGCTAGCAGCAAAATTTGGGTCGGCACCGATATCAGTGCCGCAATTCCGTCGATCAACGCGAATTTCCAAATCGGAAACTTCAACATTCCACAAGCTAAGTGGCCAGGAAAACGAATTCCCGGTGTGAATCGAAAAATTCCACAGGCATAAGCGCCATACTTAATCGTCCACGCTTCAATACGTTGGCGATTTTCTTCAGACAGCACGGCACGGATTGGTTTCCACTCAAAAACTTGACGGCCGAATAGCCTGCCGATTCCATAAATGACAAAGTCAGCTCCGAAAACGGCGAAAAATGCAACCACTGCTGCCGTCTTTGCATGTACGAAAGGCGCTCCTTCAAATGGAGGCGGATATTTATTTGGATGCGCGCCCATGTAGGCTAGAATGCCTACGCTAACTAACGTAGCTTCTTCGGGAAATGGAAATCCAACAGCAGACAGAAACATCATACCAATTAAAAATGTGTAAACCCAAGTGGGCTCGTAGGCGTAGGGAATTAGGCAGGTTAGCGTGTCCTTACTATTCATTAGGCAATCAACGAGCGAAACATTCATTTCATTATCATGAAGAAGAAAGGCTCTAATGTTAAGCCCTTGAAGAATAACGGGACAGTGTGCTAACTGTCTATATGGCTGAAAATGTAGGCGCTCAAATTGGATCTCATGGTTTTGAATACGGAGTTAAACATTTTCACAACCCTAAGTCTGGTTTAATCTCGGAAGTTATTTGCGACACCCTACAAATTGAAAAAGACCAGGTCTTGTTTTTACTTAAGCTAGGTGCCATTTACATTGATAACATACGTCAATCAGAAGATGTTATTGCACAAAACAATAAACTATTTCGTGTGCACACAAAACCAAGACGCCACAACACAGACCATCCGTGGAATCAATTGATTGTTTTTGAAGATTCGGACTTTTTAGTTTTGAACAAGCCTGCAGGAATTCCTAGTCATGCATCCGTAGATAATCGCATCGACAATTCACTTCACCAGGTTGAACTGGCGCGTGGGCTGAAGCTAATGATTACGCACCGCCTAGATACGTTGACCGAAGGCCTTATAGTTTATGGAAAGTCAGCTCGGTTTGTTAATAAATTTAATTTGCAAATTCAGAACCGTCAGGTGCAGAAAAAATATGTGGCTTTAGCGCAAACTACAACAACGCTTCCCGCGAAATTGATTCACTACATGGTAACCACTCCCCGTGCGCCTAAAGTTGTGACTGATTTTTTTAAAGAGAAATCTGCTCTTTGTGAACTAGAAATTGAAAAGCAAATAATCAACTCTGACCATAGCTGGCTCAAAATCAATCTACTTACTGGGCGAACCCATCAAATTCGCGCACAACTTAGCGCCGTACAATCCCCGCTTTTGGGCGACACGCTGTATGGATCAACGCAGTCGTGGCGCGGCCCTGGGATTGCCCTGCGCGCCTGCGAGTTAGAATTTTTATGGAATGATAAGTCTTGTCTTTTTAGGCTTCCCGAGGACTTTTAGTACATCGAGATATTGGTCATCAACGTGTAACCGGTCTCAGGCGATTTGTCTGTTACGATTAGGTCACGAGTATCGTTAATCGCCACGGTAAAATTCATATCGCGAGTCGGACGAACTTCGACACCAAACCCTGTCCGAATTGTCGTCGTATGGATTTCAGGTTTATTTTTAGAAGGCGCGCTGTTAGTCCATTTTTCTTGGATTTCGAATCCAGGCTTTGCTGCAAGATACGAATTCATTTCAAAGCTAAACTCACCGCCATGCTCAAGATCTATCTTGTTTGTTGTTTTAACATTCGGTTTTTTAGGGTTAGCATCAACAGTAAATGATGATCGCTGAAAGTAGTAGCTCGGCTTAGCGTAGTATCTGAAATTGCTCGATTTTTGAAAATTGTATCGACCTTCTAATTCGTAGCGCAACCGGGCGATCATTCCACTATCTTTCGAAGAGTCACTTGTTGGAAAATAAAGTCGAAATGCATTTGCTAATTCGGCCTTAGCAGACAAACTGTCTTCAAAAAGGTTACTGTACTTAGCAACTAGGGAAAAATCGCGAGTTCGAATTTTATCTGTCACTTCATCGCCAAAAATATTTCGGCCAGCCGTACTGTAGCCGAATGCGGGCCTTGCTGAGATTCTAAAATCCCTATTAAACTTATAGTTAAAAGATACGTAGTTATCAAAAAATTCCATCGATGGATCAGCGTTTCGGAACTGCTTGTCGCTAAATCCCCCTAAACTGAATAAAGAAATACTAAAAGCCTTTGGTAAATTTTCAGATAGCGTCGGGTTGGCCGTCACAGTACCAGCAGCAACCGGTGCTGCTGACGCGGCTTGATCAGCCTGCTGACCTGGCTGCTGCGCATTTACTGAAGTAGAAAATAAAATTATGAATGTAATCTTAAGAAGGCTCATAAAATCTCCCGCGTTGCAATTTAGTAGCACGTAAAGCTATATCACAGCGCAGAAGTAATAGTATCAACTAGCGCTAAAAATAAACTTCGAATAAGGTCATAACATGAAAAATATACACACGACAATTAAGCTTTTATTAGGACTACTGTTGGCTGCGGAATTTATGGTTTTAAGCGGTTGCAAAACGGCTAGTCCAAACAGCCCCGCTACAGAATTTTTACCAACATCCGAAGAAAAAATTAGGAAAAACGACCTCGCGGAAGTGTCAGTAATGACTTACAATGTAGAAAACTTATTTGATACAGTTCACGACAAGAACCGTGAAGACTTTACGTATCTACCCCTAAGCGAAAAAATGAAGCCTGAAGTCATAGCTTACTGCAGCACTCTAAGTAGTTATCGTCGCCAGGAATGTGAAAAAACCGATTGGAACGAAACAGTTTTAAAAACGAAATTGGACAGCATTGCCAACGTTATTCGTAAGGTAGATGCCGGTGCAGGCCCTGATGTATTACTGCTAGCCGAAGTTGAAAACGAATCCATTTTGAAGCGGTTAGTATCAGAAAAGTTAGGCGACTTAGGCTACAAAACCGTTGTGTTATTAGAAGGGCCTGACATACGCGGAATTGATCCGGCATTTATATCTAAGTATACCTTGGTAGCGAAACCCGTTCTGCATCTTGTGCCCTACGCGGATGCCAATCAGGAACAATTAAAGCTGGCTCGGCGGTCGCGGGGAATTCTTGAGGTGACAGTAGAGCTTCCAAATAAAAGATCGCTTACTTTTCTTGTAGCACACTTCCCATCGCAGTCTAATCCCACGGAATGGCGCGCTCAGGCGGTAGCCTTTGCTAAAAAACTTATAACTGAGAAAATGAAGCAAGGAAAAGCTGTCATTCTTGGTGGTGATTTAAATATCACATCCGAGGAAAACGCAAAGCATGGCTATTATAGCAAAGAGCTATCCGAGGTTGGATTGGTATCTCACGTTGTCGGGTGCACTGAATGTCCTGGGACACATAATTACAAAGGCCACTGGGACTTTTTAGATGCGTTCGTTTTTTCAAAAAATTTAGCTGATGCTAAAGCGACGGTCCTTACGGATTCATTTCAAGTTGTTCGTACTTATGAAAATAGCAGAAAGAATGGCACTCCCCTACCATTTGACACAACTAAAGTAGTTGTGGGAGCATCCGACCACTTTCCGCTTTATACCAAAATCAAAATGTTACATTGAATATGCGATTAGCGGGTAAAAACCGATAAGTTTATCTTAAGCCCTTGATTAGATAAATCTAATTGCGAACTTAGCCGCAGTTTATTAAACGCTATAGGAAGACTATCAGGATGCATTATGATTGCACCCTGCAGATCACACAGCTTTTCAACATGCCCAAATGCATCAGCAACCGACCCTTGCCTAAGTCGAACCCCATAAGGTGGGTTAGAGATAATCCAACACGGCTTTTTCGCCTGGACATCGTTTTCTTGAACAACAACGCTATCATCATTTAAAGTTCGCAAATTAAGCCGCGCCTGAGGAAATGTTTCGGCAAATAATTTGTGGTTTTCATGCAGATTCTCAAGTGCGTCTTGGTCTATATCAATTCCCAGGGCGTCACTTTCTTTGTTTTGAATCCACCGAAAATTTTTCACCCATGATTCTGAGTTAAATATTTTTGGTTTATTTTTAAAATTCATCCATGCATAATTTCTTTTGAAATTTGGTATTTGAAAACTTGCCGCTTCAAACAACGTCGTACCTGATCCAACAAATGGGTCTACAAGTGTTATGTAATTTAAATCAACTTTATTTAGCTCTAATTGCTGTGCCATAAGCGCCGCTAAGTTTTCACGAAGTGGGGCCTCGCCGCGGAAAATGGCGTACCCGCGTTTATGTAAATGCTCTCCGGAAGTATCCAAACTGATAACTGCATTATCTTTTACGATACGCACAAACAGGCGGTGTCCGGCTTTATCAATTAGCTTAAACCCGGCCCCGGCCAGACCTTTGGTGGCAGCTTCTGTCAGATTTCGTTCATGATTTAATCTTGATTTAGAAGTTTCGATTTTTATAGATATTGTCTTATCATCGATCCACTTTGCAAGCGGCAGTGCCTTCATCTCTTTTTCAAACTGGTCATAGTAGCGAGCTGGAAACTTGTGAATACGAATTAAAACTCGCAAAGCCAGTTTTGAGAAAAAATTGATCTGATAGCCAAGGTGATCCGAACATTTTAGCTCAACGCCGCCGGGATGGGTGACTAGTTCTGGCAAGGCTTCACGTGTAGGCTGTCCGTCTAAATCCATCATTTCATGCCAAAACGATTTTAACTCGATAACTAATTGAGGCTCAAAATGTAAAGGACAGCTTACAAAAAAACTGGCCATTTAAAATCTCCAAAAAAAATCTACGAAGCCGTAGTAACCGTCGGTCGGATCAAGTCGCAGATGCGTGATATCGGTCGCATTGATTGAAGTCTGAACGTGAAAGCGGTCGTAAATCCAGATATACGATATAAATCCACCCAGTGCCTTTTTTTCAAAATTATAATTCGGCCCAAGTAAAAAACGGTCCCAGTTATCCATAATGATTTCATAACCTGTCTGGAAAGAACTTGAACCCAAAGCTTTAATCGCTGCGGCGTCAGCAGCACCTTCCCATTTAATAAGTCCTAAACTTAGAAAAATATGATTGATCTGCGCATCCGAGGAAATGGTATCCCAAAAAACATTTAAATTTATCGTCGTCTCTTTTTCATCGACTAATTTAATAAACGACAATCCTGTTGAAACAGTTGTGGATTCTGAATTTAAAACTCGTGCTTTAAAATTGAAATTGGGACGCCCAAAAAGATTTACAGTTAAAAAGGTGCCTACTGTAAGCCAATCCTTAACACCATAGTACATGTTACCCAGATAATTTATCAGATATTCGCGTTCGTACAATGTTTGCGCTGTTTCACCGATAGCAATTCCCTGATAAAATAAAGGTCGATAGCGCGAGGAAACGTTGGCGTAGCTTTGATGAATAACTAAATCTGTTGAACCTAAGAAATCATCATTTTCAACGGTTAGATCCATCCGCCGAATGATGTCCCCGGATTGAATAAAATATTTTCGCGACTGCCGTAGTAATTTCGCACGCAATTCGTATTTGTTATTTCCCAAATTTCGCACTGAGTTCAATTCTAAAAATCCGATGACACCAAGTTTGGAATTTTTTGATATAACAGGAATTATTTCACCGACATCCCAGTTGCCCTGGTCTGAAATAGCCGTAACTTTTTGATAATCTAAAAACTTATCGATCACAGCTGCTGCTACCCGCGAATTTTCTTCGGCTACAGTAAAAGATGAGCTTAAAAATATAATTAAAAAAGCAATCATTTGCTAACTACCTTCGGATGAAAGTTCACACAAATCAAGGCTAACACCAATGAAAATAAGCCCACTTCGAAAGCATAAAACAGTCCAAACCGATCTGTTAAATACCCAACACCTAAATGCATAGCGATAACGCAAAAACTTTGAAAACTCATGGCAAAGGTAATAAATTCGCGCTTGTAAATACCTGTTTGCTCAGAAATATAGGCAACTGAGATTGGATAAAATGGAGCCATTGCAAATCCTAGCAGCACTAAAAATAGTGGGTGATAAAACAGTCCTAAAATTAAACAGGCAACCGACGCACCAAGTGACGCATTCAATTGCGCCTTAAGGCTAACTGAAAAGGTTTTCACGGCAAACAATAGCCTTCCGGCCAATAAACAAATAAAGAAACCTGTAACATACAAACTTGATTCTTTAAGATCTTTGCCAAAGTACGAACGCATATACAAAGCAAGTCGACTAGAAACTAAAATTTCGGCAACCACATAAAATGCCAGCACTCCTCCAAAAAGCAGCAGTGCTTTTTTCGAAGTTGACTGATGGTCAGCTTTTTTAAATGGCTTATTAGCTTCGAAACTGGGTTCGGCTTTTGCCAGCGTAGCCATAAGACTTACGGCAACTGCGATACCGGCAGTGACAAAAAAAGCAGAGCGCCAATATCCAAAAAGAATAGCCGCGTAGGAAGCCACTAGCGGAGCAAGTAGGCTGGATAGTCCATAAATACCATGCAGCCCAGACAATGCTTTAGACTGTGAACGGCTATCAACGCTTTCTGCGACCAACACATTTTGAGTTAATCCAACCAGCCCCATACTTCCACCAAAAATGGCGGAGCCCCCTACAAAAACTAGGTAGGTTGGGGCTAATCCCATAATGATCAATCCAATTCCCATCGTGAAGACGGAAATGCACAGCACGCGGCTTAGTGTAAGTCTTCGTAGTAAATATCCGGCTAATACATTCCCGAAAAGGGCTGCGGCTGAGGCCGCTGCAAAACTTAATGAGCCTTGGGCATTGCTTAAATTAAAAAAAATCAAAAGCTCTGGAAACAGCGGTCCACGGATGTTATCTGCCATGCCTAAAACAAACATGGCCAAGCAGGCAAAGCCGATAGCCCAAACCCGGCGATTAATTTTCGTATTCATGACTTACGAGCCTAATACGTCTTTCAAAATTTTAAAAGTGTTAATAATTGTTTTGCGGTCCACTTCTCCGGTGAACGGAATAAGTGCACGTTTACCAAAACAAGGCGCAATATTTAAATCAGTAATTCCCGGAGTAACGCCCTTATAAACCAGAAAAATAAAAGATTCGCGGATTAGGTCTTCTTGGGTGTAGCAGCCGTAACCAATCTCTTGAACCAAGGGAAGATTAAATAATGCAATTTGATCAGACGCTGTCTGCTTTGCAAAATCAGTTGCAAAGCTTTTAAACCGTGGATACGAACTCCTAATTTCTTGTGCTGAAAATGTCCAGTTTCTATCGATGTCAAACTGGGCATACATCGCTTCTATGTAATGCAACAAAATAGTAAACGTTCGCAGATCTGCAGTTTCAAGTTTACCCTTGGTCGCAGGGTTCACGCGTGAAACCTCCATCGCTTGGTAATAAAACTCTGTGAACTGCTGGTCATTCAGCCGCGACAAAAATCCGACAAGGTAAGGAAGGTTGTTGAAATAGTATTTATAGTTAACTTTAAAATCAGCTAGCGCACACGATTCATCATTCCAAGGAAACTCAAAAACATCGAGCTCGCTCAAATTACAATTTGCGGATGCAAAGCCTTTTTTTACTTCGGCTAAAGTGGTGCTACCACCCGAAACTAAGATATTTAGATACTGAATCGTTTCAAACAAATTCATGCGATCATCGCCATCTGCCGAGTACGAAAAAAGATTCGCTTCTTTAAAGCTGCGTGCCCCGGAATTAGCGGAACGCGGATCGAAAGCCTTCGTTTCAATTCCTAACGCCTTAAATTCTTCGTACCACTGCACCAAGTTTGCTTCGGTCAAGCGAGAATCTTCGATTTGGCGCATGCTTGCCTTATTACCCCAACCGAGCATCAAACCTCGCGCTAAAAATTTAACAAAAAGCGCTTTTGTAAGGTCATGCCAACTTTGTTTCACGCTCTCCTGGTTTGCAGCTATCACTATTTTATCAAAACGATAAACCACTGGCCTTAAGTTCAAGAATTCAGTACGTAGCTCGTCAACGATTTTCACAATTTTTGCCTGCTCATTCGGGTCCAAATCAGCCCGACTTTGCATTGCATTTTTAAAACTAAAACTTTTTAGCTGACTTTGCACAGTAGAAATTTCTGCTCGTGAAACTCCGTTAGCATCGGTAGCGGCAACAAAATTAACGCTGTCAAAAAAACTACTGTATAGCTTGAACGCATTTATTTCCCGTTTCAAATTAGAAACATGAATTCTTTGCACGCCAGAAAAACCAAGCAAATCGCCGGTTACACCCTTTTCTAATGTTCTAACCAGAATCATTTTATAAAACCGCACTAAAGTTCCTGCAGTTAACTGAGGTCGTAAAAGCTTTTCATCCACCACTTTTGTTATCAACGCATCAATTGATTCAGCCGATACAAATCCTCGACGCTTAAATTGCAGCGAATTTTCAAGTACACCAATCCAACTTTCAAGGTAACTAACCGATTCTTTTAACGAGACACTGTCTTTAATTTCGAACAGCACATGGTTTTCTGTACGAAGTGACGTTAGTGCTAAAATTTGAACCAGACTATCAATTACGGTTTCAAAATCGGCAGTTGATTGCAAGGGCTCAGCACCCGTCAACAGATTCTTCACATCTGTTACTAATTGCATTCGACCTTTTGCTTTGCCTGCAGTGAATTGTAAATGATCTAAAAGCGACTTAAAATCATCGAAGTGGTAATTCGACCGCGACAGTTGGCTAGCTGCTAACAGCTTTTTTAAGGTTACATTAAGCTGCTTAAAGCCTGTAGCAATATGTTCTTTCGAATGCAGTTTGTCGACTGACGTAAATTGAAAAAGTTTTGCGTAAGGACGCAAAAGATGAAGTTCTGGCTTTAGTACCGTAAGTAAGTCACGTAACTGGGTAATCTCGGTTTTTGTTACGCTGTTTTCACTTCCGCCAAGCATCCCTCTTTTTAATTTTAATAAGTCGGTCGTGGCTTCACGCGAAATGTTTGCATCGGACAAGAACGTTTTAAAAATTTGGAAAAGGTCCTCTTCGTTAAAAGCATTGGCAACCTCTGAACCCTCAGCTCGTTTTTGAAATTCGGCAAGTGTTGTGTCCAAACAGGCGAAAGTTGTATCAATGTCTGAATCCGTCGATTCGGCGTTTAAATACGATTTCACTTGGACTGACAAATTTTTTAAACATTTTAAAGAGTCTTTTTTTACCTCAATAAAATCCTGTTTTTTTGGCTTACCCGCCAGAAACTTATCACAGCCCATGGAAAAAACTAGCACTGCAGCTGCGGTTAAAATTCTAAATATCATAACTGGCTCCGATCCAAACTTGATCTAAATTGCGAAACGAGTTCATATTTTGCATAGCCTCGTCCGCAGTCTCTATCAGTATAACATCTGCCCAGAAAGCCCAAGGCCCTTTCAAATTAATTTTATTTCTCAAGTTTACTTGGCTGAACTGATCAAGCTCGCTATGGATGTATTGCAGCTGGGATTCTATTTTTACTTTTTTTAAAAATATTTCACTGTATTTAACTTGGGCCTGAAATGCCTGCCGGTATAAAAAGCGCTGACTGAGGCTATTTCGATCAGGGTTTGTATCGGGGCCAACTTCAGAAACCTGTCCACCAAAAGTATCAAAAAATGCAAGGCTTAACTGAAAGGGGCTCCAGTCATAAGTTACGCGTGGCCCCCAGGTGGTACTTTCTTCAAAAACAGGGATGTTGGCGCTATCCTCAAAGGTTGGATTTTCAGGTTTTGTATGCAAAACAGAAAGCTGCACCCCACCCCAATCAGTAAAGTACCCCAAATCACTAGCTAAAAGAATTTCGTTGTACACCTGAGGGACTACTTTAATTTTAACACGTGTCGTAACTAATACCCCGCTGTAGCCGAGGGCCAACTGATGCGCAGGTTTATAGGCTCCAGAAAACTGCGAGTACAATCCTTTGCTGTGTCCGTAACGGAACTGCGCTGCTAACAGCGGACGAAAAATTACTTTCGCCGTATCTGGTTTCTCGATCCTATAGTCAATTGGTAAAACTGCACCCTGAAATTTTATGTTCTGCGGTGGTGGCCGAAACCAAGGATTAGTGTTTTCAAACTGACCATCTTTAATTTCATAGCTTGCGCCCTGATCGGGTAAAAAAAGATAGGATGCAAATAAAGTTAGTCCCCAGTCAGATGTTTTTCGGTCCCAAAAATAACCAAATAGTCCCTGGTTTTCGGGTTGTAAAGGATTCCAACGAAACTGCGGTTGGAAAAAACCAAGATTAAAATCGCTATCTAACGAAGACCAATTCCACAATTTACGTCCGAAGTATATTTTTGTTGTTTCATCAGTCGGTAAATAGAAATAAAGTTCGCGCACGTTCAAGTAACTTAAGGCCGAATTTCCAGGAGCATAATATCCGGATGCGCTGACCATAAACAATTCTGGTTCTTTTTCATTTGATTGTAGCGTTGCTCCTAAGAATGCGAAATTGCTAGGCTGCTGTTTATCATAATCACTGCTAATGAATGACAAGCCCTTTAACTCTAACGACGTCAGTGTCTCAGAATGAGAAGTTAGCCCTACCAGGCTGATGACTAGAATTGAGACAATTTG
>JAYTMU010000033.1:0-3686 GCA_043728195.1 Bdellovibrionales bacterium | reverse complement strand
CGCAGCAGCACCCCAGCCATTCCAAGCGAAAATAAAATCGCCGACAGCGCCAGGTAATGGTTCAAAGTAATTTCTGTGAAGGTACTAGTCTCTAGCATGCGTTCCGCCCTTACTTCGTGAAAGGGCCACGACGCCTACAGCAATCACCAAAAGCATGACGCCTAAAATTTCAAAACCCAAAACGTTCTTTAAGAACAAATTTTCAGAAAGCGCTTTAGTCGTATCAACAACAACGGGATTGGATGCGCCGTCTACCGCAAATACTGCCATCGCGGCTGGCTTTAACCCCATGGTTACTGCGCCAACAATTAGCCCTGATAAAATTCCAACCGATGCAATTTTAATCGCACCCGTCAGGCGACCACGAGAAAACGCCTGAACTTCGTGTTTTAAATCAAACAGCATTAGCACCATGACAAACAAAACCATGACGGCTCCGGCATACACAATTAACTGCACACCAGCCAAAAAGTAAGCGTCCAGGGTTACAAAAAGTGCAGCCACGCCTATCATCGTCATCGCCAACGACAATGCCGAATAAATTGGGTTCGTCATAAAGATGACGGACAGACCGCTAGCCAGCGTAACTAAAGACAAAAACCAAAATAAAAACGCATCAGCCGTCATAAGTTATCCTTTAAAGTACAAAATACGATGTGATAAAAATCACAGTCGCTGTAATGATTGTGTTTCCAAGAGCCCACGGAAGCATTGTTTTCCAACCCAAATCCATCAACTGATCATAACGAAAACGCGGAAGTGTCCACCGCACATGAATGAAAATCCACAGAAAAACCGCAAATTTTATATTGTAGGAAAGAAAATGAATCGTCGTATTTAGAATATTTGCCAATGTTGTACTGACCGACAATGTTTCTGTCAGCCAAAGATGAACCTCTGCAGGTGTAATATTCCAAATACTATAGCCACCAAAGAAAAATGTAACCATCAATCCTGACGCA
The DNA here is from genome assembly GCA_043728195.1 of Bdellovibrionales bacterium. Taxonomy (GTDB): domain Bacteria; phylum Bdellovibrionota; class Bdellovibrionia; order Bdellovibrionales; family Bdellovibrionaceae; genus Pseudobdellovibrio. Next base: position 2,724 of record JAYTMU010000033.1, on the reverse strand, counting down.
ATCATCATATGGCCGTATTCGCCAATGAAAAACATCAGCATTTTGAACCCGCCGTACTCGGTATGAAAACCTGCGACAAGCTCTGCTTCGCCCTCGGCCAAGTCAAATGGCAGTCGGTTTGATTCTGCGAAAGTGGCTGCAAAAAATAACAGGGCGCCAACGGGCTGATAAAATATTCCCCAATTTGGTAACCAGTTTGCTGCCACCGTGTAACCAAAAGCTTTAAATGACAGCGTCCCAATTTGCGCCTGAATCATATCTGTTAGATTAAATGATCCATACAATAAGATAACGCCAACTATCGCTAAACCCAATGCAAGTTCGTAAGAAATAATTTGCGCTGAAGCACGCAAGGCACCCATCAGTGAAAATTTACTTCCGGAACCCCAGCCTGCCATTAAAATTGTGTATGCCGCTAATGAAGAAATTCCCAAGATAAACACTATTCCTATGTTTATCTCATAGCCTTGAATTAAAAAGGTATATGGCTCTATTACCAACGGCACAGACATCGGAATTGCTAAGTACGCAACGGCGGCTGGAATTAGTGCAAATACCGGAGCACAATAGAATAAAAACTTGTTGCCTTTTTCAGGGACAAAATCTTCTTTAGTTAAAAACTTAACTGCATCAGCTAAAAGTTGAATTAATCCCAAAGGGCCAACGCGGTTTGGGCCGAAACGATTTTGAATAAAAGCAGATCCGCGACGCTCTAGCCATACCAGTATTGGTACCGCCTGTACCATCAATAAAAAAACAAGTACGGTTTTAACCAAATTTATTGTGATCTCGAATGCCGAGCTTCCCATCGTTGACATAATTAGTCCCACTCCAGTGCTTTAGATTTAATTTCCCACCACAGACCAAAAATGAAGATAGCCAGAAAGATCATCATGGCTGAAAAAATATAAAGACCTTGGCCGCTAGCAATAAAGTTTTTAAAATTGCTAGCCCATGGATACATAAAGATAATTTCGATATCGAATAATATAAATAAAATGGCCGTTAAATAAAACTTTACGGATATTTTTGTGTCTTTTTTTTCTTGGACTTCAATGCCGCATTCATAAATATCAAATTTAGCCTGGCTGGTTTTTTTTGCTTTACCGCCCGTCCAACGAGCTAGGTAAATTAGTATTGTACCGAACACAGCAATAAATATAGTGATAAAAATCACTCCACCTAGTGGCACAGATCCTCCTTGAAAATATGATGACATTTCAACACCTTGATAAGAAAAAGCCAATGCCTAAAACCGTCGAAAATGCTCTTACTGGAATTCTGCAAATTAAATATAATTTGATGGTCTCTGCCTTTTTTTTTAGTTAAGGTCAGCACTCATTCTTAGGAACAGATCATGGCGCACTCTCGGCTAGAAGATATTTTACTTCGCGGCCTGCAAAAGAATAAAACTTTTTTTAGTGTTGACGGCACGTCTTCGTCCGCAGCAATTTCGTATTTCATAGCTCAGTCTTTGTCGAAAGAAATCAATGGCTTGCCGCGATTAGTCGTTTTCTCAAGTTTAGAATCGGCGCAAACTTTTCAAGCCCATTTACAGTTTTTCTCTCCGCACTTTCGCACACATTTATTGCATCACCATGATGTGTCTTACTACTCGGGATTATACCCGTCACCTGCAGTGACCCAGTCGCGAGTTGATTTTTTGTACTGGGCTGCACGAGCCCAAAAACAAGACATATTCTTAGCGCCTATCTCCGCACTGCTGCAGCTGTCTGCACCGTTTTATGAATTTGTAAAGCGCTGTCGAACTTTAAAACGGGGCGATGAGCTTGCGACTGATATTGCAACATACCTAAGCGGCTTAGGATATCAACCTGCTCCGGTCATCGAAGACAAAGGACAATATAGCATCCGCGGCGGAATCGTTGATATTTACTCACCGGCCGAAGCACTGCCTATCCGTTTAGAGTTGTTCGGCGATCAAATCGAAACACTGCGTACTTTTTCGGTGGCCAACCAACGAAGCTTAGATGAAGTCACCGAGCTTAACATCGTTCCCGTTTATGAAGTTAACTTCACAGACGATAATATTGAAAAAGTTATTTCTGGATTTCGAAAGGATTTAGAAGGCCGCTCGGTTTTAGCAAGTGAAGTTGAAGAAATAATTCGAAGCTTAACTTCAAAAAATTATTTTCCAGGCTGTGAATTTTTACTGCCTTACTGTTACGAGCATTTAGTTAGCCCTTTAGATCACTTTAGCTCAGGCTTAAATCTTTTTTTCGTTGATCCTGCCGAAATTACTCGCGCCGCTGATCAATATTACCAAGAGCTTTTTCAAGAATCTAAAATTGAAACTGCTCACTTGTTGCATCCACCAATTAGTAGCATTCAGCTTTCATATGATGGTCTAAAGTGGCCAGATGAATCCAACACGTTTCAGTTTTCAAACTTATCCTATCTAGACGATGCAACCGAGCACGAGGAACGAATTCCATACAGAACTTTACCACTGACTGAGTTTTCACAATTAGCGCACAACTTAATGCCTGCCTCTGATTCATGGACCCAGCTGGCGCTGCCAAAAATAAAACTGTGGCTAACTGATGGTTATAAAATTTTTATTTGCGCAAAATCTATGGTTCAAGTTGATCGTTTGCGATCGCTTTTACAAAAGATGGAGCTTGAATACGAAGTAGCCGCAATGAATTCGTACGACTGGACAACATGGCTTGAAAACAAAGCCATTACATTAATTCCACGCCC
>JAYTMU010000032.1:0-9167 GCA_043728195.1 Bdellovibrionales bacterium | reverse complement strand
CCAGAATTACCGCCGTAGGTATCAAGATTAGCTTGGAAGTAGTCTGCCTGAGTAATCGACCGCACCGTTCCGCCAGTTGCCACTTTTAAAGGTAAGCCCACTGGATGGCCGATGACGACCAAGGAATCACTTAAAGCCACATCACCCGTGGGCCTTACTGGCAGCGGTTTGTGGCCGGTAACGACGCGGTCTAGTTTAATGACGGCATAATCAGCGCCGCCATTGTTTCTGTGCGTTTTAATAATTGTTTTGCAACGATAGACTTCGTTTGCGGGAACTGATTTTGGTAACACGCCAACCGATTTTACTGCAAAGCCGAAGACAAAAGCGGTGTCGTCGCAAGTTGATTGTGTTTCAATGCAGTGTCCTGCAGTTAAAATAGTGTCGGGTCCAACCAGCGTCCCTGAACAGAAGGCAGCTGTGTCTTGTTCGCGGTATTTCTCGGTGCTGCACAAGTTCATTTCAGAGCCAAAATTATTTCCTAACAAGCTAACACTAGTTCCCGAAGTTGATAAGTCTGATGTTTTAACTAAGGCGACTGTCGAATCTGCAAGGGCGCGTAAGCGATCATCCGTCACTTGATACAGATCAAGTCTACCATCAGAGCCATAAATGACGTTAACAGCTACTTTTGACCCACCTTCCAAGTTACTATTTTGACTAAAATCCGGAGCGCAACTTGATATTAAAAAAAACAGGCATCCTGATAACAAAAACGCCATCCTGACGCGCGGTAATGAAATCCATTTCATAAAACCTCCGTTAGCCTGGACATTAACACTTAACAAAAAGGTTAAAGTAATCGACAATTTTAAATGTAATTTTAAAAAAGGAGTTTTTATGATTCTAGGACTAAGACATATTGCCATTAGAAATATAACATCAGGTCTAGCTGCAGTTTTTATTTTCGGATTCAGCTTAACGGCAGCAGCACAGTATTCTGGGCATGGTGTTGAATCAGTTACGCCAGAAAATTTAAAAAAATATGCGCCTCCTGCGTTGTCAGCTGAAATGGCAAACAAGCTAAAAAAAATGTTTGATATTTCGGCCCCAGGACTTGGAATGCTTTCGCCAGATAAGAAGACTCTTTACTTTTCATGGCGGGTAACGGGCCAGTCTCACGTTTGGAAAATTGACGGCCCAAAATCCTTCCCAGTACAACTTACCAGTGGAGTGGATTCGGTTTCTATCCAAGAAGTGGCGCCGAACGGACAGTTTTTGATACTTTCTAAAGATGTTAACGGGGAAGAAAACCCTGGGCTTTTTAAACTGGATTTAAAAACCGGCATTATTGAAGAACTATTTCGTAAAAAGAAAGTGCAAGCTGGTTTTAGTTTTATGACCGATGATTCGCAGTTTATTTTTTTTACGGCCAACGACAAAAAGCCAGATTCATACTCGGTGTATAAAATGAAGTTAGCTGATAAATCGATTGAAACAATTTATGACGGCGAAGGCTACTGGGCCATAGCCGATCAAAAAGATGATGGTAAAAAATTACTGTTGATGAAATTAAACGGCGCTAGACAAAGCGAATATTTTGATTTTGATGCGAAGACTAAAAAATTAACTGCAGTAATTGGCCAAGGCGAAAAAGAAGAATACGAAGTTAGCTACGCTGCCTGGGCGGATCAATATTTGGTTTTAACCAACAAACTTAGCGATTTCAAAAAACTGTATGTTTTAAATTCAAAAAATGGCGGAAAAGATTTAAAGCCTTTAACCGAAGATTTAAATCACGATGTGTCCGGATTTTCGATTGATCACACGCGCTCACGCATCATTTACAACATCAACCGCGAGGGTTACACCGAACTTAAGGCCATGAATGCAAAAAGCTATCGCCAGATCGAAATTCCAAAATTTCCTGGTGCTGACCATGTTTTCGCGGGAAAGACGACGCGAAACGGAAAAATCACAATGGTTGGTATTATTACCTCGAAAGCACCACGTGCAAGTTACTCGTACGACTGGCTTACAAAAAAATTAACTCAGTGGGTGATACCTTCAGCTCCCGAAGTGGATCTTTCGAAGTTCGCGGTTTCTGAACTGATGCAGTATGAATCCCGCGACGGAGTGAAAATTCCAATGTTCGTACGTTTCCCAGAAAAATGTAAACCATCGGCGCAAAAAAAATCGATGGACTGCCCTGTAGTTGTCCACTTTCACGGTGGACCCGAAGGCCAAAGTGAACCTGGTTTTAGTACAACGGCCCAGGCCTTTGTAAACGAAGGATTTGTTTTTGCCGAACCGAATGTGCGCGGTAGTGACGGGTACGGAAAAAAGTGGATCGATATGGATAACGGACCATTACGTGAAAACGTCGTAACCGATATTGAAGACGCAGCGATCTGGATTAAGAAAAACTGGAAGAACGAACGGGGTGAGGCCCCGGCGGTGGGCGTCATGGGCTGGAGCTACGGCGGGTATTCAACGTTTATGGCAATGACCCGTTTTGCAGGCGCGTATGAGGCCGGTGTTGCTTTAGTTGGCATGAGTAACTTAGTTTCATTCTTAAACAACACGGCACCGTACCGCAGAGCTTTACGCATTTCAGAATATGGTGATCCCGTTAAAGATAAAGAGGCGTTAATGAAGCTGTCGGCGATCACCTATGTTGACCGCATGAAATCACCATTGATGATTATTCAAGGGGCAAATGACCCCCGCGTTCCCGTTGGTGAGGCCGTGCAAATTCAGCAAGTTTTGGATAAAAAGAAAATCCCAAGTCAGCTGATCGTTTTTGCTGACGAGGGTCACGGATCTAGTAAAAAAGAAAATCAAATTTTAGAAATCGGTAATACGATCGAGTTTTTTAAAAAACATTTAATTAAATAATTACTTACTCCGTTGGTGGAGTCTTCGGGCACAAAGCTAAATTGTTTTTAAAAAACTTTTGCTGCTCGGTGATTTCACCTTGGGTAATTTGGAACTGTTGTGGATTACAATTTTCTTCAGCAATAATTTCTTTGATCGCAGTCGCTTCCTTATGGGTCATTTCTAAGTTCCATACCATTTTTACTAAAAGCCAATTTTTTATATAGGTACAACGGTATTCTTTATTCGCGGGCATGTAGCGAGCGGGTGTTCCATCGCTTTTTTTCATGTTCTCGGGCGCATCAATGGGTTTTAAATGGTAATTAGATCCTAAGTAATTGGCGTACAGGCAGCGCGTTTGATAGTCCCACGCATGCGCTCCTGAGATATAAGCATTTTTTAATGGGACTAAATGATCCACTTGAACTTCCGAAACGGCGTCGGTTAAGACGGTTTTTGTGTATGGGTCATTCCACTGACCGCTTTCAACGGTGCATTCGCTATTTGATTTAAAAACAACAGGTACTTTTGAATCACGAACTAAAATTTTAGCACGAGTATTCTGACAACCCTGATCACGCTTATCATTCACCCAGCGACCAAAATGGTGAATACGGTTGTAAGAATCAACAACTAGCTCGTCATTTCTAATTAAATTTTTCCAGCTTAATAAGAAGTATGATTTTACAGTAGGTATGGCTGCTGCCAATTCTTGAATGACCTTTAACCCGATACTATTAAGACCAACACCTTGCGCAGATTCGATGCGGACGTGATCTTTTGCTATCGTTTCCGGAATTTCGTTAGCCTCAGCAATAGTTGCAGTTAAGGCGGTTAATCCAAGAACTAAAATCGTAACACGTATAATTTGTTTCATAGTTCCCCCATGTACTTGGCTGAACCTTACGTACAACAAAAATTATTTTCCAATAAAAACCCAAATGTCGTAAGCGTATTATCGAAGTTTAATGCCCCGGCATGAAAATTTTCTTCGATTTCGCAGACAAGCTGACGGGAATTGTCCCTTTCGTTAAAATTTGACTATCGCGTACTAAAATAACAAGTACTTTACTTCAAAATAGCAAAGTATTCATTAGTAGTTTCAATACCATAGATAAAAATCAAACGATTGATTGAATTTCTAATGACTTAAAGTAGTTCTCACATTAAATTAAATATCTCGAGGTCACTGTGTCTGATTCAAATCAAGATTCAAAATTTTGCATTTTACAAGCGGCCGCAAAATTATTTGCGAAGCTTGGCCTTGATAAATGCAGCACGCGTGAAATTGCAAAAGAATCCAAATCAAATATTTCCGCAATCTCATATCATTTCGGCGGTAAAGAGGGTTTGTACCGTGAGGTGATGCGGCAATGCGCTTTAGAAATTAAAGATCACGTTCAGTTGCGCACTAAGCAGTTTGAAAACGTGGCTATTACCAAAGAACTGTTTAAGTCCGAGATGCAGTCTTTAGTGGAATCGCTAATTTTTTTTCAAATGAAGTATCCTGAGGTTTTACAAATTTTTGCACGCGAAAAATTAACATGCCTAAAGCACTCTAAAGAAATTCACGAAGAAATTTTTTATCCGCTTGTGAAAAACTTTATCCATATGTTTCAACAGGCGCAGGCGGCCAAAATAGTCCGATCGGAAATTAATCCAACTTTATACTTCATTATGTTGTCCGAAGGAACCTGGGGCTTTTTCGAATTGCAAAAGTGTCCAACGCCGCTGCTGCATAACCTTAAAGAATTCACGAACAATGCTGACAATTTAAAATCTCAAATTTCTAAAATTTTTATTGAAGGAGCGCTTCTATGAAATGGTTTACCTTACTGACTGCAGGGTTGGTCTTACTTGCGGCCCCCGCTTTGTTTTCATTAACACTTGAAGACTATATGCAAGCTGTGAAAAAAAGAAATAAAATATTTACTGCACTTGATTCATCTAAAGAGGCCGCTAATGATAAGTTGATTGCGGGTGATGTTGGGTTATCACCGGTTATAACAGCCGGATACTTGTTGATAACTGACAAGACGTTACCAAGTGCCTTGGGGAATCGCCGCGAAATTGAAGAATATTCCTTAGGGGTTTCAAAAAAATTTATTACCGGAACTTCAATAACTTTAACCGGCAAAACCAATGAATTTGAAAATGAGGTTGCATTTCCAAACGACAGATATTCCACCGGTGGGCTTGGAATAGCGTTATCACAGTCTTTGTGGAAAGATTTTTTTGGCGCCGGCACGCGCTTACGGCAAGAGCGTGAACAAACACTAAACCAATTTGATAATTTGCGTATTGAACTGCAAATTCGCCTGACGACTTTTGATGCAGAATCCGTATTTTGGGACTATGCCTTTGCGCAAGAAGACCTGCGTTTAAAAAAATCGAATTTAGAACGCGCCCAGCGTTTAGAAAAATGGACTTCGAACCGCGTTAGCAATGGTATCAGTGACCGTGCGGATTTGATGAATGTAAAAGCGTTAGCGGCGTTACGTGAAGTGCAATTTGCAACGGCTCAAGATGAAATAAAAACTCAAGAAACGAAATTTCGCGAATACATGAGCTTGGCCGAGACTGAAAAAACCCCTGCCGTAGATGATGAGATGGTTCAGCCCAAAAATTATGTGGATCAACTTATTAAAAATAAAAGTGTTGTAAAGATAGATCTTTATTTATCAAGCCTTGAAGCTAAAACGAAGCAACTTATCGCTGCTGAAATCAAAGATCAGTATAAACCTGAACTTTCACTGGTGGCAGGTTACAACACAAGTGCCTATGATCGCGACTACAGCGAAATGACTAAAAATATTTCGCAGACTGATCGCCCCCGCACATTTGTAGGTCTTAATTTTTCATGGATGTTTGATACCGATGCGAAATCGGCTCAGGTGTCTGCAGCTACTAAAGATGCGCTAGCGTCGCAGTACATTGCCGAAAGAAATCTGACACTCGGGCGAAACGCCTGGAGTGACCTAATACGTAAATACGAAATTACAAAGAAAAATGTAATGACGTTAGAAAAGGTTGCACTGTATCAGCGCGAGCGCGCAAAAGCTGAACAAGATAAATTTAATAAGGGTCGCTCGGTAACCTTTAACGTGGTTACTGCTGAAACAGACGCTGCTGAAGCCGAAGTGAATTTGCTTCGTGCGAAAGCCGGACTTCGTAAGTTAGAAGCATCTAGTATTTTATATATCGCGCTTTAAGCTTGAATAGAATTTTTAAGGAGTTTTTATGAATTTAGCTGAGCTATCAATCAAAAGACCTATTTTTATAATTTGTATTGTCGCTTTGATGTTGGTCTTGGGGTATTCGTCATTAAAAAAGATGCCGGTGGATCAATTTCCGGATGTTACTTTCCCGGTTGTGTTCGTTGAAGTTATTTATCCCGGCGCATCCCCGCTGGATGTTGAGCGGCAAGTATCAAAAGTTATTGAAGACCAGTTATCTTCTCTTCCGGGGTTAGAAGATTTGTCGTCATCAAATTTTGATTCAGCCGGAATTATTGTCGTTAAATTTCGTTTAGGTGTTGATATCAAAGAAGCGGAACAGCAAGTTCGTAACCGCGTAGCGAACGCACGAAACCGATTACCCCAGGACGCCCTAGAGCCCGTCATTCGGCGCTTTGACCCAGCTGATCAACCTATTGTAAGCGTTGCCATCAAATCAACACTTAATGCGGGCGATCTTTATGACATCGTCGATGAAACTATAAAGCCGCTGTTCGAAAGACTTCCTGACGTCGGACTTGTGCGAATCATCGGTGGACGTAAGAAAGAAATTCAAGTGCTTGTAGATAAAAATAAGCTGCAGGACCGCCAGATATCCATGCTGCAGGTTGCAAAAAAAATTGAAGAAACGTCCCGCGATATTCCCCTTGGAAAAGTCGAGGACAGTCAGAATGAAACTTTACTACGAACAGTTGGAGAATTCAGTAATCTTGAAGACCTAAAAAATGTCGCCGTCAATTTTACTGGGTCCGATCGGCCAGTGAAGCTTTCTGAAATTGCTACAATTTCTAGGGGACTGGTTACTGCGCAAAGATTTTCTTCAATTGATGGTAAGACAGCTTTATTTTTAGAAGTGTACAAACAGTCCGGTTCAAACACTGTAGCTGTTGCTGACCGTGTAAAAGAAAAAATATCTGATGTTAACGGCGTTTTGAAACTGAAAAAAATTGATGCTACTGCGGTGATGCTTCGTGATGGGTCTGTTCCTATTCGTCGCAATGTTTTAGACGTAAAAGAAAGTATCACGTTTGGAATATTACTTTGCATTATTGTGGTGTTCTTCTTTTTAGGTTCGGTTAAGTCGACGTTTATAACGGGCTTGGCATTACCAAATTCACTGCTTGGTGGATTTATCATTATGTATGCAATGGGGTATTCGATTAACATCATGACATTACTTGCATTGTCGCTTGCAGTGGGTTTGTTGATTGATGATGCGATTGTTGTGCGCGAAAATATTTTTCGACATTTGGAAATGGGGAAAAATCCACGACAGGCAGCCCTTGATGGTACTAAGGAAGTTGCGCTAGCTGTTATTGCAACCACATTAGTTGTTATTGCCGTGTTTGGGCCGATTTCTTTCGTGCCAGGAATTGTTGGGCAATTCTTTAAACAATTTGGATTGACCGTTGTTTTTACGATGTTGATATCTTTATTTGACGCCTTCACAGTTGCACCAATGCTATCGGCTTACTTAGCTAAAAGTGATGATCACGTTAAGGGTAAAGGACCAGTAGGTCGCATGCTTTCAGCGTTTGATCGCTTCCAAACCAAGTTAGAAGACATTTACGAAACCTCGCTTCGTTGGACAGTGAATCACAGAAAAACAGTGTTAACCTCGGCACTGGTTTTCTTTCTAGCGACATTGTTTTTAGGAAAGTTTATTTCAAAAACATTTTTACCGCCAAACGATATCGGCGAGTACGGTATTACCGTCGAACTTCCAACGGGAACTTCGCTAGCAGGAACGCTAGAATTTTCTAAACAAATTGAAAAAATTGTCCGCGATGCCGCTGGCGTATCTTTGGTATCAATGACGGTTGGCTCTAATACTGGCGAAGCCAATAAATCTAGTTTTTACGTAGGGCTGGTGCCAAAAAAAGAACGTAAAGAATCAACCACCGAGCTAAAAGCAGTTATGCGGGAGAAATTAAAATTTCTTTCAGATCAAGCGGTCATTGCAGTTAGCGAAATAGATATTTCAGGTGGGGGTCAAAAACCCTTGAATCTTTTTTTGGTGGGTGATGATTTAGGCATACTTTCTGATTTCTCACTCAAGCTACAAGAGCGAATTAAGAAAATTCCAGGACTAGTGGATGTGGATACGAACTTTCGTGCAGGTAAGCCTGAATACCATGTGGTGTTTGACCGCGAACGCTCGGAAGCCCTTGGAATATCTACGGCACAAGCAGGAACTGAACTTCGTTACCGCACTGAAGGTGCAACGCCTGCTGTGTTTCGTGAAAACGGGATCGAATACGACATTCGTGTGAAATTTCCAGACGCTAATAAAGATTTACGTAAAGAATTTGATACCACGTTTATACCAAATCAAAATATGAATATGATTCCTTTAAACCGCGTTGCAAAATCAGAAGAGAAAAAAGGCTATTCACAAATCAATCGACAAAACAAAGGTCGATTCATTGCAGTTACGGCTAACTTAGGACCGAACGGGCAGCTAGGTGATGCGTCTACAGAAATTGAGCGGATATTAAAATCGGAAATAGTTCCCCCGCAGGGTGTAACGTACAAGTTCGAGGGCCAGGCGAAGGACTTTCAAGATTTGATTGTTAATATGGCCTTAGCGCTGGGCCTTGGGATTTTATTTATTTATTTGGTATTAGCATCGTTGTATGAAAGTTTTATAACTCCACTTACGATTCTTCTGGCACTGCCGCTAGCAATTTCAGGAGCGTTCTTAGGTCTATTTATTTTTAATAAGACGATCGATATTTTTTCTATCATTGGGTTTATTCTATTGATGGGTGTGGTGGCCAAAAATTCTATCTTATTAGTTGATTACACCAGTCAGCTATTGAAATCGGGCCTAGCGATGAATGAGGCTTTAGTTAAAGCGTGCCGCACGCGTTTGCGTCCGATTCTTATGACATCACTTGCGCTGATCGCTGGAACATTGCCAATTGCAATCGGCGTCTCTGAACTAGGTGCACAAAGGCAATCGATGGGTATTGCTATTATCGGCGGAGTTTTAAGTTCAACATTTCTAACATTGTTGGTAGTTCCAGCAGCTTTTGGCTACATCGATAGTTTTCGTGTTTGGTTAAAAAAAGTTGTGACTCGAATCAACGGTGGCGAGGTCCACATAGATCA
>JAYTMU010000031.1:0-1838 GCA_043728195.1 Bdellovibrionales bacterium | reverse complement strand
CGGTCACAGCAAAGTTAAATAACTTTAAATGTTTCACTTTTCTTTGGTATCGGTCATGATAATGGCCCAGTGACTCGCAACATTTTGAACATATGTTCTTCGTGTCAGCATTTTTTTCTAAATAAATCTCGACGCGCTGATCAGCTATATATTCTTTAATGTCTTTTACTGAAAATCCTTGAAACGTGTTTAGAAATCGTGGGATTAATATACTAGACGCTGTATTCATGATGTATTTCCTTGATGTGATTTTTCGTTGAAAAAAAATTTAACCAAAGTTTTGCATTTGAATACAGATTCTTTTTTTATTTACGCTACGGTGCACAGGCATCCTGCCTACCGAAAGCTGCGCCCTCGGACTCCCGCTTCTGAAAATGCATCACGCATTTTCAGACCTAGATTTAAAAACAATCAAAGCTGGCCCGGATGGCCAGCTTTCTTGGGTTTAAAAGGGCAAAATGCCCTTTTCTGCCTGGATGGCATTTCTGGGTTATCAACAGAAAACCCACTTTAATTAGAAAGTTCCCAATTTGGAAATTTCTTCTTAATCTAATTATTCATTAATTGAAATCCCAATTTGAAACGTCAAGCGTGAAACGTCGTTCTTCGTTCTATAAACAGTTTTCAGCTACTGTGTTGTTTTTAACGAGCATAGGATTTGCGTTACACAAAGCCAAGAGGTGTAAAATGAAACTGTTAAAAAACTTATCGCTAGCGATACTGATCCCAACTTTAGTCTTAAATTCTGCTGCCTGGGCACAGGAAGTCGAGCCAAATTCTGTTGAAAAAACCTCAAAGGTGCAAAAGCTTTTAAACAGTGCCACAGATCAGATTAAGACTATGAAGTTGGAAAAATCGTTTGAAATTTTCAACTATCAGAATTCAGGTTTTAACAGTCAACTTAGCAGTAATATACGAAGCGAAACCTCATTAGGCAACAAGTACAGTGGTGTAGATGTTTATCGTCTAAACCTATCTTACGTTCCATCGACATTCGGAAGTTCTGGAATTGTCCCATCAGCTAGCATGTCGACTGAGGTTACTTTTATTCAGCAATTTGAAGGGCGCGTGCCATCGGTTGTTAGGCGTTCAAAAAACCCACTATCTCATTTACCGGTAAATTCCGAACGTGCGCTTTCACTTAAGCCTGGTGACTTTGTGGCCTTCCGAGCCCCTATGACTTTTTCATTAGGAAAATCGTTCTCAGAACTTTTTACTAAACAAACGGTGGCTCACTTAAATTTATCAGTTTTCACGGTTGGTGAATTTGACGTTCACGTATTTCGTATGCCCGACAACCGCGTGCGTGTAAAATTATTTGCTCTAAGAGAAAAAGGCGTTACTGCCTCTGTAGGGTTGCACCTGTTTGCACCAGGCACAAATATCGCGTTGAGACTTTTAAGCCTAGACCCAGGATCTGTCTTTGTAAGTAAAAATAAATCTGAATTATTTTCCGTGGATTATATTTTTAATTTAAACGATAAAGATGCTATCGAACAGTACGACCAAGTTATGGGTCAAAAATATGCGGTATCGGGATTTAAAGCATTGAATATTAACCCCTTTGCGTCAGATGCACGGGTTAAAGACTTACTGTATAGCGACTTAAATGCGGTACAAAATATTTCTTTGCAAGACCATGACAAACCAACAGCAGAGCGCCGAATTATTCGCTTATCAATGGGCGAAAACGAAACCGATTCACTATCACGCGGTATGAAAATTAATCTAAAAGCGATCAAGGCACAGATCACCAGCCGTGATTCTGAAAGTAAGGTATCAATTTACAACGTAGAAGATCAGAAAAAGAACTATTTATTAAACACTCAAACAAAAGA
>JAYTMU010000030.1:0-8145 GCA_043728195.1 Bdellovibrionales bacterium | reverse complement strand
GTTGGCGAACATTTTCGTGGCTATAGCTAAATACAGGGTGCAAAAAAGTGCAAATTATAATTCAATTGCTGAATGAGCATAAAAACTTTGCCAATTCTTCTAATATTTGCCTTTGGGCTGTCAGCTTGCGATTTTTTCAAAAAAAAGACAGCTTATTCAAATGAAAATTTTAAGTGGCTAGCAGATTCAGTTTTTGTCACAAAAAAATTAGATTCATCAGATATAGCGGATAAGATTGTTATCATAAATTTTTGGGCGTCTTGGTGCGCTCCTTGCCAGGAAGAGACACCAGCACTACTAAAGTTAGCTCATCAGTATCCCGCACAAGTCGTGTTAATTTCAATAAATGCTGAAGCCGATATAAAAGAATCTAAAAAATTTATGAAACTTTTTCCAAACTTTAAGGGAACAAATATATTTGTACTGCACGATGCAAATAGGAACTGGAGCAATCAATATTCTGTAACGGGACTTCCTGAGACATTTCTTTTTGATTCAAAGTCGATTTTGGTTTACAAAGTGACAGGACTAATTGACTTTCAGGCATTTAATAAAAAATTACAGGAAGTTTTGCTTACCAAGAAAATTGATTAGTGTGACATTCATTGCAACTGTTTTTATTCGGAAATAAATTATGATCTGGTACAGTTGGCGCTGTATGACACTGAAAGCATGCTGTATTCAAACCTTTGTATGTGCCCGCTCTATGACATTCCATACAATCTAAGGTTCTATGTGCTCCGCGTAGTGGGAATCGTGTCAGCGAATGCTTAAATCCGGTAACTTCCCAGAATTGTTGGCGGTGACACTCTTGACATTGGGTCAGTGTACCGTTGTGAACATCATCTTTGGCATGGCAAGTGATACATTGCTGACTTAATCCAGACAGCTTTCGATTGTCTTTATGACATTCGGCGCATTCTAGTGAAAAGTGCACGCCTGTTAAAGAAAAGTTTTTATGAAAGTTTTTTGTCACCTTCCAGCCTTTTTCGGTATGACAGTCTTGGCATTTGATTCCGAATTCGCCGCGGTGGACGTCCTTATGACATGTGGTACACGTTGCAGAGATTGGTTTGTATTTAGTAACTTGTCTGGTTTCTAATTTTAATTTTACGTACTCACCGCTGATTGGCTTATGACACTCGATACATTTTACATCGACATGCTTGTGTCTAAGTACGAATTCACTTTGTTTGTTGTGATCAAATTTAGCTTTTTTCCAAGTGTCTAAATTGTGGCAGTCTAAGCAAGTTGGTCCAAGTTGTTTTTTGTGATAATCCGTATGGCAGCTTAGGCAATCAGATTTGCTAACATGGGGAAATTTATATTGTGCCAAAGTAAGTTCAAAAGGTTTTGTCACTGGGCCTTGCGATTTAATATTTGGCGGCAAAATTAAAGTCCTTATTTGTGAGGGGATATGACATTCACTGCACTTAAGTTTTTCGTGAGAGCCCTCAAGCGGATACTTGGTTTTACTGTGATCAAATGCCTTAAGCTGCTTAAAATTATCCGTCGAGTGGCAGTCAAAACAGGCCCCGCTATTTATTTTTGTTGAAAACTGCTGACTATGAATATTTTTATGGCAGTCGATACAAAACTTATTTTCAACAGATCTAAATTTAAAAATTTGTTTGCCTTGTGGCCCGTGGCAAGTCGCGCAGCGAACTTTTTCATGAGATCCTGTTAGCGGAAATCTAGTTTTCGTGTGATTAAAGCCTTTACTATTTTTCATATCGAACCAACCAGTGGTTACATGGCATTCAGTGCAAGATTTCTGTAACAAAGCTTTGCTAAATTGGCCAACATGCGGGCTTTTATGACACGATTCGCACGTCTTAACATTTAATAGTGGCCAGCGATAAATAGAACCAATTATTTTTTTGTTCTTGTCTTGGGTTGTATGGCAATCAAGACAATTAAGCTTTAGGTGTTCGCCATCAATTGGATAGCGCGTGTGAATATTGTGGTCAAACTTGGGTGTTGTTTTCCAAGTGCTTTCAGTGTGGCAGGCTTGGCACATATTCGGGTTGCCAAAGTGTTTTGTTTTTAGCTGATTAAAGCGATGATAGTCTTGGTGACAAGTAAGGCATTGCTGCCTCAACCCCTGAAACTTAAAACTTTTATCTTTGGTTAACACAACTAATTTTTGACTTTGTTTGTGGCATTCGATGCATGTGATTTCAAAATGTTTTCCACGCAGGGGATATTTTGTAATTTTATGGTCATACTTAGGTATGGACCAGGAATGTTCTGTGTGGCAGGTAAGACAAGCTCCGTTTTGAAATTTTTTGCTGACGTTATTTTTATGTTGGTCTTGATGGCAGGTTAAACATTGGGCCTGCTTTAGTTTTGGCCATTTGTAAATACTGCTGATTTTATCTTTCGTTTTAGTGATGTGGCACTCTGCACATTTCAAATCAAGATGCTTACCTTTAATTTCGTAGCCAGTGTCTTTTTTGTGGTCAAATTTGATATCGCTTTTCCATGATTTTAACGAATGGCATTGCGCACAGTCTTTTTTGGCATAGGTTCCTTTGAAAAAGTGGATGTCATCTTTTCTGTGACAGCTTACACAGCTAGCTTGCGTGCCAAAGTAACGGGTTTTACCAGCACGAACAGATGGTTCTTTTTGAACAGCTTTGTGACACTCTAGGCATTTTATTTCAGCGTGTTTACCGTCTAACGAATATCCGGTTAGTTTAGCATGATCAAAATTTTTCTCGTCGACAGCGACTGAGTCGTACGTTCTGCCCTTGTGCTCGGAGTGGCAATCGCGACACGACTGAGTTACTAATCCATGAAAACCACGCTTAGAATTGATGAAGGGTTGAATAGGTTTGTGGCAATCTAGACACTTTATGTCCGGAACGCCTTTGCCAGCATCATGACATTTAAGACAATCATTTTTTTCGAGTTGCTGATGTCCCTGACTTAATGGGCCCGGCGCCAGAAGTTTATTCAGCAAGCCTTCCTGCGCCCAAGCTGCAAATGAAAGAAATAAAATAAGAAGCGGAAATAATTTTCTAAAAATCATAAAGCCCCGCGGGGTGGGGCGCCGTCGCGAAGTGGTGGCAATTCGCGGTTGCCAAAGCGGTAACCCAATTTAAAAAAAGCACTTAAAATTTTTACATTTTCATCGCTAGCAGATTGAGCTGAGACAGCCACAAAAAGCTTACGAGAAATTAAATAAGAAAGACTTCCATCAATAATAAGCGGATGGGTTGCTGTGCCAGTGTCATTATTTTGTACTTGGGCTTCAAGGTCTAAATTGGTCTCCCAGCGCCGATTAAAGTACCCTAAGCCCAGGCGCGCTGAGCTATCAGTGCTTGTAAAATTTTTTCTCGCCCCTAGGGTTGCATAAATATCCCAGTTTGGCCCCCAAAATTTTGATTTTATGTAGCCGAACTCAACCGATTGGCGCTGCAACTTATCCAATTGACGGCGGCCACTAGCAAGCTGCAGAAAAAAACGATTCACTTCAATTTTTTCTGCCAAATTTAAATTCAACTTAAGATTGCCTTCACTGTACGGACTACTGATTAAGGTTTCAAGAACGCCCTGCCTTCGATTGTATTCAATTACATCGACAGTCAGAAAGTTCAAGTCTGTAAAGAAATAACGACTCCACCCCTGTTGCCAAGTCGCATTGCCATTTTGCACGTAGCCCCGCGGAACTAAATCATAATAAAGTAGTGAAATAAATCGGCTATCTTCATTCCATTGATAGATTAGGTTATGAAATATGTAATTGCGATCCGCGTGACCAGAATATAACTCTTGCACCACACCATGACTGACATAAGTGTTTCGATCCCAGTCGCTACTTAACCTTTGGTAGGTTAAACTTGTTCCATAAATTTGCGCTTCCGGATTTGTTGTTAAATAACTACGATCACGCTGTTGCGGGTTTAGCCCAGCAAAATAAGTGCTTTGCCATTCTGCAGTCCAATAGTTTCTAACTTGCAGCCCATCAACATGTGCCGCGCCAACTTCACCAACAGGAAATCGGCCAAGCTGAAACCCCCAAAATTTTCGTGGATTAGTTAAGCCAATGCTGACTTGGCGCATTTGAAATTGGTTGCGGGCTTCAAGCGTCAATTTTTCTTTATTTAGTTTGTCAAAAAAATCATGCTTATCGCGAAGATCAGTAATAGATTCCCATTGGCCTGGACCAAGGTTTTCACCTTTCAAATAGAAGCGCCCGGACAAAGTTTGAAAATCATTTTTATTAGTGCCACTTCCAGTAGCTTCAGCAAACCGTTCGGTCGAGGCATAGCCACCTAAAACAACACGACCGCTCCAGTTCCCCGAAAAACCCTTGCTTGCATACAAAACTGATAGCAAAATCGCTAAAGCGGTGTGCTTAATTTCAAATAGCGTCAAAGTTCAACTTTCAGAAGGATTTCATGCATCAATTCATCATAGCTACCATTGCAAAATGGAATCAAAACATTTTTTTTAAATATATATCATCGGTGAAGTTAGCAGTTCCCGTTATGATAGCATTAATTATCGCCGTGTCTGTTGGAACCGTTCTTGAAAGTATGCACAATGCAGAATACGCAAAGCTGGCACTTTATAATGCAACTTGGTTCAATGCGCTGCTGCTGTTGCTGGGATTGAATGTTTTTGCAGCGATGATGTCACGCTATCCCTGGAAGCTTTATCAGACGGGTTTTGTGATGACTCATATTGGGATCATTATTGTATTAATTGGAAGCTGGGTGACAAAAATTTATGGTGTCGATGGTTCGTTACAGGTTCAAGAGGGCCAATCACAGAATATGGTAACTTTGCCGCGGTTAATGGTTGGGTATCAGTTTGACGGCAGCTCGACGTTAAGCTCAGTTGTTTTTGATAAAACTCTTTTTGAAAAATCAGAAAATCAGCTGGACTTTATAAATGATAAAATTGGCCACGTTGTGAAAGTCGAACGTTTCGTACCCTTTGCGGAGATTGAAAAAGGTTTTGCGACAAGCCAAGATTCAAACGGTCCGGTGGGCATTAGTTTTGGTTTAAAAAGTCAATTTTTTGATGTAAAAGAGTGGCTGCACAGTGAGGAAAACCCGGTATTTCAAATGGGACCGGCCACATTGAAATTGATCATCGATGACAGCGAAATGCCAAAGAATCCTACGAAGCCTGCGCCCGTTAACAAGAAAAAAGAAAAAGCTAAAAGGCCTGATTTACAAACTCGAAACATAGCGCAGGCGGAAAACACCTTACTAGTTCTGGATCAGAAAACTGGTAAAGAGCTGCGCAAATTAAATTTGACTGAACTTAAAAAAGGCATTTCGCAAAATGGCGTTAATATCAGACTAGTTAAATCTTATTCCCGAGCCATCGTCGCAGAAAACAAAATGGTCGAAAATGAAGACCCTGCCGGCGCACCAAATCCTGCACTAGAGCTTTCAATTGAAAAAGGAAACGAGAAAGTGCGGGAAGTGTTATATGGTAAATTTCCAAGTTTTTCATTGAATAAAGATGGAGTTTTCGGATTAAGCTTTAAGTATATGGCCGGAGTTGCAACTTCAGATACGGTATTACCGTCTGGTCACCCCAAAATTGATGGTCCTACCACGCCAGTTGTCGCTGCTGATGGCCAATCCCCGATGCAAGCAGCAGCAGCAAGTATAGTTCCAGGCGAAAATATCATTGAATTTCATGCTAATCGAAAGGACCCGTCACAGGTTCGGATTGTCTTAATTAAAAAAGGCGAAAAAATAGCCGAAAGGTCGATGAAAGAGGGCGACATTTTTCAAACGCCTTGGATGGGAATGCAACTTTTTATTGGGGCTATAAATTTCGGTTCAGAAAAACAAGTTGATGTCAGAGCGGTTCGGCCAAAGCCGGGAAAAAATTTGCCACCTAGTGCTGTATTTGTGAAGCCACTTGGACAAGAAAAAGGTGTTTGGCTAAGTCAAGGCGAAGTCAAAAACTTTAGCGTGTCCGGGCGTAACGGTTATGTGGTTTTTGCCAATGAAAGTGTGCAGTTACCATTTGAACTTAAATTAGACAAATTCACAAAAAAAGATTACCCCGGAACGGAAACCCCATATAGCTATGAAAGCCTGGTCACACACTCACGAACGAATGAGCAAACGCTAATTTCTATGAATGAGCCCCTTAAATCTGATGGATACACTTTGTATCAAGCTAGCTATGCTTTAAACCCAGGGCAAGCGCCGGTTTCTATTTTATCCGTTAATCAGGATCCCGGTCGCGCAATTAAATACCTTGGAAGTTTAATACTTTGCTTGGGTATCGCAACATTTACTTTAATGAGAAGCCGCGTTTATAAAAACAGGCAGAATAGGAAAATTGTTTGAACCAGCTATTAAATTTTTTAGTTACGGTAAGTATCTTTATCTGTTCATTTAATCTTTGTTATGCACAGGTTTCGCCGGAAGCTGTACAGAATTCGGCACAAAGCCAATCGCAACCATTAACTGCGGAAAGGGCGCTTGACGAATCCATTCAATTTGGGAAACAAATTAAAATTGATAAAATTCGCACCGCTGCGATGACGCAGAATGGGCGTGTAAAGCCATTTGCAACTTTTTCTAGGGAAACAGTTTTATTTATCACGGGAAAGTTTAAGGGGTGGGGCTTAAGCCCAGAGCAACTTTATCTAACTTTTTCAGCAAGTGAGGCCGCGCCATATGCACCATTTATTGAAATTCGCGACGTTGCTCTACGAAAAAAGTTAGGATTCACTGCTGATAAAAAATATTTTTCCTTGGCAGACTTAGAAAGCTCGCAACTTGAAAAACTGGCAATGCCAATTTTTCAAAAAGAGCAAGATGGCAATAAACTTGACGAAAATGATAAAAAAGTTACTGAAGCGTTTTCGCAAATGAATGTATTTCGCCAAATAGCTCTGAAGGACCATTTTCCAGCAGCTATAGATTTTTCTTGGCTTGAAAAAAAGCCAGAGCAAATTGTTTCGGAAAAAAATGAAATATCACAAACTGCAAGCCGTTATCTAGAAGCGCTTAAGCGAAAAGATTTTCAGTTTGCTTATGCAACGTCTGAAAAACTTAACGAAATATCGAAGTCCCAACCAACGCCTGATCTTTTTCGCCATGCACTTAATAAAATTGATGTTGAGGTTTGGTTTTTTGATTATCGTCCTTTTCTACTGGCAAGTGTTGTCAGTTTAATTGCAGCTCTTTTGCTTTTGCTCGATGTAACTAGAAATAAAATCTCGGTGCGTTCTGTTTTCTGGCTTTTTGGACTTACAATGGCGCCGACAATTATTGGGTTAGTGCTTCGGGTTTATATCACGCGGTTTGCACCTATTACTAATATGTATGGAACTATGATTTGGGTCGCATTTGGTGTTACTTTATTTAGTTTAATTTTATTTTCACTATACAAAAATGCTGTGATGAGTGGTTTTATGTTTCTAGGTTCTGGTCTGATTTTGCTATTAACAGAAAATATTCCGCTTGTACTAAGTCCAGATATGGATCCAATTGTTGCCGTTTTAAGAAGTAATTTTTGGTTAGCAACGCATGTAACTACGATCACAATTTCTTATGCTGCTTTTACAATAGCTATGATTTTAGGAAATGTGACCTTGGTAAAAGTACTTTTCAATCGGATGGAGTCAAAACAAATTCAGGACTTCTATCACTACGCATATCGTATGGTACAATTGGGATGCTTTCTTTTAACTGTTGGGATAATTCTAGGCGGAATTTGGGCCGATTATTCTTGGGGCCGTTTCTGGGGCTGGGATCCAAAAGAAACGTGGGCGCTAATTGCTGACCTAGGATTTATAGCACTGTTGCACGCGCGCTACATAGGCTGGGTCACACCCATTAGTTTTTTGTCGTGGTTACCCGTGGCCTATTTACTAGTTGTAATGGCCTGGTATGGCGTTAATTTTATCTTGGCTGCAGGTCTGCACTCGTACGGATTTTCTAGCGGAGGCGCGTCGGCAGTTGCAATCTTTGTATTCGCTCAACTGTTACTTATCGGTTTAAGCATGCTGAGGCGAAAATACTTCGGTCGTGTGGCCTAACAATTAGAAACTGATCTCTTATAAGGTCCTAGGTGGCTCATACCGCCTCAATAAAATAAGTCTATTCAATAAGTTATGTGGCTCGTTGGTTGACTTCTGATTGTACACAATCAGAA
>JAYTMU010000029.1:0-6156 GCA_043728195.1 Bdellovibrionales bacterium | reverse complement strand
TCTGGGGCTGTCACTTCAGATGAGCGAATTGAAACTTTAGAGTCTGGTGGCGACGATTTTTTAGCAAAACCATTTCACCCAAAAGAACTTTTGCTTCGTGTGCAAAAAAGATTAAGCGACTACAGCAAAGAGCAAACAACTGATTTAGTAGCTGCAAATTTAAAAATGAATTTGCATTCGCGCCAGGTGTACGTTGAAGGCAAAGAAGTTACGTTAACGCCAAAGCAGTTCGAAATTCTTAAGTTATTAATCGAAAATAAAAATAATTTAGTTTCAAGAAATCAATTTATGACAGAAGTTTGGGGACATTTCGACGTGACTCCACGAAACGTCGATTCACAAATTAATTATCTAAAAAAGAAGCTAGATGGCTTTACCGGTGTTATCACGGCTGTACCAAGCTTTGGTTACCGTTTAGATATTAAACCCTAATTCTCTTTTTTTTGAAAAACTCTTTTAGTAAAAGTCCACATTCGTGGGCTTTTACGCCACCGCGAACATTAAAATTATGATTTAATCTTTTATCAATAGACAAGTCTGCTAGACTGCCCAGGGCCCCGCCTTTGGGGTCGAATGCTCCAAAGACCACTCGTGAAATGCGGGCTTGAACTAAGGCACCGGTACACATGAAGCAGGGTTCTAATGTCACATATAGCGTGCAGCCTGTTAAGCGCCAGCTTTTGCGCTTTCTGCAGGCACGGTGAAGGGCGATAAGCTCAGCATGCCCAAGCACGGTCGAATTTTGCTCGCGTAGATTTGTAGCTGTCGCAAGTATAGCGCCCATTTCATCAACGACTATGGCGCCTATTGGGACTTCGCCGGCCGTTTGACCCCGCAAAGCCAGTTCAATAGTGCGATCAATGAACTGTTCATCATGTTGATGCGCGTCGGCAAATGGTCTGGCTATGGGTATTTTAGGGTGTTTTATAAAAGGTCCTTTGTTATACATGCTTAATTGATTTTCACTCTAAAGTCCACCTCGGAAGGCCGGTGATTACTGTGGCATTAGTTAAAGTTCGTGACGGAGAAAGTTTCGAAGGCGCATTTCGCAAGTTCAAAAAGTCTTGTGAAAAAGCGGGTATTCTTTCTGAAGTTAAAAAACGTGAGCATTTCGAAAAACCAAGCGTAGCTGGTAAAAAGAAATCGATCGCGGCACGCAAGCGTGCAAATAAAAAAGTTCGTCGCAGCTGGGGAGAGTAATCTCTCCGGTTCTGCTTACTTTCTGTTTTGGCAATGTACACCAAAGGATTTATTCATGGAAATTCGTGATAAAATATTAGCCGACATCAAGTCGGCTATGGTGTCTAAGGACACTGTAAAATTAAACACTCTTCGTTTTCTGAACGCACAAATTAAAAATAAAGAAATCGATTCACGCCCAACACCTATCACTGCTGATGACATCATGCAGGTGATCAAGAAATTAGTAAAACAGCGCAAAGAATCGATCGAGCAATTTTCTGCCGCAGGTCGTATGGACCTTGCAGATCAGGAATCATTAGAATTAAAAATTTTAGAAACCTACATGCCGTCGCAAATGTCGAAGGAACAAATTGAAAAATTAGTTGCCGACGTGATCGCAGCTACTGGTGCTAAAACCATGAAGGATATGGGATCGGTCATGAAAGAAGCAACCGCTAGGTCTGCTGGGTCGGCGGACGGTAAAATGCTAAGTGAAATTATAAAATCAAAATTGAATTAAGTACCAAAGATTAATCTAAGCTAATTTTCTACGGAGGCCTGTTGCGTTACCCACCCGAATTTGTTGATCGAGTGATGGAAGCCAATAATGTTGTCGACATTATTGCGCAGTACACGCAGTTAAAACAAAGTGGAAACGGCTACATGGGACGCTGTCCGTTTCCGGATCACGCCGAAAAAACTGCCAGCTTTTCCGTGTCGGAATCAAAACAGGTATATCATTGTTTTGGCTGTAAAAAAGCTGGAAATATCTTCGTGTTCTTGCGTGATTACAATGGCATGAGCTTTCCAGAAGCTATCGAGTATTTGGCTGACCGTGCGTCTGTTCCGCTGCCAGAAATTGAAAAAGATCCGCACGATCAGTATGCCGTTCAGCAAGATAAAAAAAAGCAAATGCTTAAGGCCAACAAAGTAGCCGATGAATTTTACCGCGAAACTTTGAAGCGGGCTTCGTCAACACATCCTATTAAAACGTACATACAGAAGCGGAAGTTAAATCAAGAAACAATCGAAGAGTTTCACATTGGTTACGCTCCAGCTGAATGGGATTTGTTAGCGCATCATTTGGATAAAAAAGGCATTAGCCCAGCACTTGCTGAAGAAGCTAAATTAACGAAGCATCGAAAAGAAGGTAACGGATCATTCGATCTTTTTCGCGACCGATTAATGTTTCCGATTTTATCACCATCAGGTGAAGTGCTGGCATTCGGTGGCCGCATCCATGACCAAGGCGAGCCAAAGTATTTAAACTCGCCAGAGACCTTGGTGTTTAATAAAGGCAAAGTTCTGTATGGGCTTGCACATACGGCACGCTACATACGCGCTGAAGATAATATTGTCATTGTTGAAGGATACATGGATCTGGTGTCGATCTATCAGGCTGGAATTAAAAATGTCGCAGCCACCATGGGAACGGCACTAACCGCAGAGCATGCGAAACTCATCAAACGAATAACAACAAATGCCGTTGTCTTATTTGACAGCGATGAAGCTGGCCAACGGGCAGCTGAGCGCAGCTTGCCACTGCTTTTAGCTGCTGGCCTATACCCACGATGCCTGATTTTGGCTGACGCTAAGGATCCTGACGAGTACGTGATTAAATTTGGATTAGAAGCGCTACAGAAGAAAATTCAAGCAGCGCCCGAGCTTTTCAATGTTGTTTTACAGATGTGGATGAGTGACTACCGTGGTGAAGCTTCGCAAAAGGTAAAGATTATGGACTTAGCCCGACCCATATTTGATGTTATTCCAGACACACGATTGAAAAGTCTATATGCGCAAGAGATGTCTGGTCGTATGAATGTAGCTATGGATTGGGTGCGCTCGGCACTGACATCAAATATAAATCGGCCGCCAATGCGGGAAAATGCACCGATAAATTCCCATCAAGGAAGCCTAGAACAAGTAAAACCGCCAGTGGAAGTACCTGCGAAGCCTGTATTTTCGATTTCAGGCGCTCCGTTTGCTGAGATTTTACTTTTGCAATTGGCACTCAAGAGTCGTGCCAATTTTGATGTGGTACTCAAACAGCAAATCTTAAGCCAAATCAATCATTTAGGTATCAAAACCATCTTAGAAAAAGCCGAGCTTGCGTATAGACAAGACCCAAACAAATTTGATAAGTTACTCAGTCTGCTGATTGAGAATTTAGACAAACCTGAACTTTTATTTTCAAACTCGATGTCGTCATCAACTGAATTTGACGAAGAGAAAGAAAACAAAATGCTGCAAGATTGTTTTAAGCGCATTCAGCAAACGTTTTTGAAAGCTCAGGCGAAAAAATTAGGATTAGCATTAAAACAAAATGTGGATCCTGAAAAGTTGAAAGAGATTGAAGATCTACAACGCAATCGCCTGTCACTGAACAAAAACGAAAAGTAGTAAGAGCTAAAAATAATTTACTAATTAAGGTTGAATTTTTTAAATTCAACATCATGTTTGAAATGCGGTGGTGTAAATGGCTAGTAAGACGAACGGAAAAGAAGAAGCAAAAATGCTTGCAATTCCTGAACAGGAAATTTTAGCAAAAGAAGAACTTCAGAAATTAATAAAACTTTCTAAAGAAAAAGGCCGTGTAACGATCGAAGAGATCAACGAAAGCCTACCGCCTGAAATTAATTCGGTAGTGGTTTTAGATAGCTTCATGCAATCGCTTGAGGCGAACGGTGTGATTATCACTGAGCACTCTGAAGCTGCAAAAGCCGAAGAGAAAGAAGAATTCCTTTCTGAAGCCAAAGACGAAGAAGAAGAAGACGAAGACGAACCTAAAGCGGCAGAAGACGCAAAAGGTAGCGACCCAGTACGTTTATACTTACGTAAAATGGGATCGGTTTCATTATTAACTCGTGAGGGTGAAGTTGAAATTGCTCGTCGTATTGAAAAAGGTGAACGTGAAATTGTACGTTCCATGTTGTTATCACCACTTGGAACATTTGAAATTATTAACTTAGGTAAACGATTAGATCAGGGCCGTATTAAAGTAAAAGCGATTTTTCGCGGCCTTGAAGACGAAGATACACAGTACGACGAAAAAGAATATATTGAAAAAATTCACCAACTTATTGGTATCGTGACTGAGTACCAAGCGGCGACTGAAAAGCCGTTTGTGCTGTTACGTGATGAAAATTTAAATCAAAATTTACGTATTAAAACAATGGACGAAGTGAAAGTGATTAACGAAAAGTTAATGGCTAACTTCGAATCGATTAATTTCAATCGTAAAACCATCAACCGCGTTGTGATAAAATTTAAAAACTTAGTCAACCGCATGGGCGCATTACGTCGTCGTATAAAAGACGGAATGGAAAAAACATTTTCAAAAGATGTTGTTTCATTAACTGAACGTATGAAGGCGATCGAGACCAACGAAAAAGAATTAGCAAAAATGACTCGTGATACGGGTTTGTCTTTTGGCCGGTTCCGTTCATACGCCATTCAAGCGCAAGAGGCTGAAGTGCGTTTAAAGCGTCTTCATGTTGATAGCGAAATGAATTTTAAATGGGTTCAGGAAACATACACAGCTATTTGGAAGGGCGAGCGCGAAGCAGACTTAGCAAAGTCTGAATTAGTTGAAGCCAATTTACGTCTAGTTGTTTCTATTGCAAAAAAATACACGAACCGTGGTTTACAGTTTTTGGATCTTATTCAAGAAGGTAACATTGGTTTAATGAAAGCCGTTGATAAGTTTGAGTACCGTCGTGGTTACAAATTTTCAACGTATGCTACATGGTGGATTCGTCAGGCGATTACACGTGCCATTGCCGACCAGGCCCGTACGATTCGTATTCCGGTGCACATGATCGAAACGATCAACAAACTAGTTCGTACTCAGCGTTTATTGATTCAAGAGCTTGGCCGTGAAGCCACTCCGGAAGAAATAGCTGCGAAGATGGATATGCCAGTTGATAAAGTTCGCAAAGTATTAAAAATTGCGAAAGAACCAATCAGCTTAGAAACACCAGTGGGTGAAGAAGAAGATTCTCATTTGGGTGATTTTATCGAAGATAAAAAGGTGATCAGTCCAGCTGAAGCGATTGTGAACTTAAATCTTGCAGAGCAAACACGACGAGTACTTTCGACGTTAACTCCGCGCGAAGAAAAAGTTTTACGCATGCGTTTTGGTATTGGTGAAGAATCCGATCACACTTTGGAAGAAGTGGGACAAGACTTTAACGTAACACGTGAACGTATTCGTCAGATCGAAGCCAAGGCGCTTCGTAAATTGCGTCACCCAAGCCGGTCGAACAAGCTAAAGACGTTTGTTGACGGGTAGGTTGTAGTTTATTTTTTAGTTTTGAAAAAAAGAGATCTTAGGATTTCTTTTTTTTATTGAAGTTGCGAAAAAACTTTTTCAAGCCGTACTACTAAGGGACCGGAGCCAGCATCTTCACGGTGCATCTTCGCCTTCGCAGAAAGCTCGCCAATTGTTCTTTCAAGTATATTGACGCTGTTTTCGTCAACCATAAGCCCAACCATGCTTGGCTTTCGTTTTGGAACAACAGGTTCTGCCGCATTTCCGACGGAGTTTACTTTTTGTATTTGCAATTGCGCCATTGGTTTTTTATCTACGGGCGATGGGGTGTTGGCGCTAACGGTTGGTGGCACAACAAGTGGTTGCACTACCGGTAGTTCTGTCGTGGTAACGGTGGGGGCTTGCGGCTTCATGATAAAGTTCTGTGTGATAACGATTCCCAATAAAAAAGCAATTACGGCAATCAAAGTCTCTTTTTTCATGAAATTCTCCGGCTTGAGCCATTTACATTAGAATATGTGTTAGCGAAACGGTCAACCAAAGCCCAATTCTAGCGATATACCTTAGATCAGTTGATCTCTTTTTTCGTTTTTGCTAGCTTAGATGAACCGATACGTCCTAGTGGGGGTGTAGCTTAGTTGGTTAAAGCAATCGGCTCATAACCGATGGATCCGCGGTTCGAGTCCGTGCACCCCTACCATTTT
>JAYTMU010000028.1:0-32560 GCA_043728195.1 Bdellovibrionales bacterium | reverse complement strand
ATTTTTTCCATAAATGGTATTTAAAAATCAGCCGCTAACTAATTAACTAACACTTCGAAATAAAGCCCGGAGTTCATACTATTAAAATGAACGTCCGACTACCGAACTTCACTCCGAGCCCTGCTACTATCGGGGTATTTAGGGCATCGCCCCAGTCTTGAAGTGTTAACTCACCAAGATGAAAAAACCTACGCAATTACCTCTGTTTCCAAATCAAACTAAAAAGTTCTTCGGCGGCGCACTCCTCTACAAAAAAAGAAAATCAAGAAGGCCACTATCTAAAAAAGATTCCATTCACTTAGTCCTTCGTAGCGAGTGGGCGATGGGTAAAGACAGCTTCTTAGCTAGGCGTAATCGCCAAGCTATCAAAGTAATACTTCTAAGGTTTAGCAAAAAGTTTGGGGTAAAAATCTACCAGCAGGCTATAACCTCAAATCACATTCATTTACTTTTAAGAATAACTAATAGAACGCTGTACACGGCTTTCATTAAAGCGATATCCGGGCAGATCGCATGCCACACCATGGGTCAGCAAAGCTTTAAAGTGTTTGCAACCTCACGAAAGAAGTCAGCCGCGGGCGATGGGTCGAAAGGCGCGGCCGAGGCGAAGTCAATTCACCAAACCCCAGAGGGCTTCTGGCAATTCCGGCCTTTCTCTAGAATAACTAACTGGGGTAGGGATTTTAAACAGTGCACAGGTTACTTAAAACAAAACATCTTAGAAGCTTTTGGTTTTGCAAACTACAAACCTAGAAAGAATCACTATGCCGCTTGGATTAAACAGGCAGCACCCGCGTTTAATAGCGATTAATTTTAGTGGCGATCAGTAGACTGTTTTTAGCAACAGAATACACTGGGAATGCGGATGAAGTTGTATAGACCGAAAATAAAACAAAAGGCATCCACGCTGTCGAAGTTTTTTACACCTCGGAATTATTACTTAGTTGAAATTAACAATTCGCTAACCGCGCATGAATAACATAAGTTCACGCCACAAAACTAAGCGGGGGCTTAATGATCAAACTTCTTTTAACAGCAGTACTTTCTTCAACACTAATTATTTCATGCGCGAAAAAAGAAAGTGATGCGGTTATTGATGATCCGCTCGATCTTTCGTGTCGGCCTGAATCTAAATTGCTTGCGAACGGCATTATTGGGGGCATACGGGTCGTGCAGAATGACAAAGACGATTCGACAGTTGCAATGATAATGTACCGAGCAGGAAAAAACGCAACAGGCATTTGTACCGGAGCGATGATAGCCCCAAGGGTGATGTTAACAGCCGCACACTGTGTGCCGGTGGCAGCGAAAGATACATTCGTCGTTTTCCACACAGCAATTTCTTGTGAAAGTGGTTACAAGCCAGAAAAAAATGCACAGAAAGTTGTAATGGTAATTCCACATGAAAAATACAAGCCTATCGAATCTGCCACTGTAGAAAGTGAAAATGACATTGCTATTATTATTTTAGAAGACAAAGCACCTGCGGCTTACCCGATATACAGCATAGCTAACCCGGACGAAGTTAAGGACAGTAAATTATTTTTCTATGGTTACGGAGTAATTGGTTCACATAAAATGGGCATGGGCATGTTACGGAAGGCCAGCTTCGCACAGGAAGACTTTACCATTCACGAATCTAATAAAAAAGTTAAAGTTCGACAAGATGCTGGTAAAGGAATTTGTTACGGTGATTCTGGCGGCCCTGGCTTAGTTAATGTAAAAGGTGAATCTCAGATACTCGGAGTGAATTCTTTTGTAAGCGGGCCAAAAAATGATACGTACAACGGAGAATCAACCTTAGTACTGGCACATTCTTATAAAGAATGGATTCAAAATATCGTAAAGCAGAATAAGTAATTAAGTCTTATTGATCTCTTCTTTAAGTTCTTTGCCGACCTTAAAGAAGGGTAATTTTTTTTCATCGACGGCGATCACTTCACCAGTTCTTGGGTTACGACCTTTATAAGAATCATATTTACGATTTACGAATGAACCGAATCCACGAATTTCGATACGGTCATCTTTCATAAGCGCTTCAACCATAGTATCAAAAATTGTATTCACGACGGCCTCGGCCTTTACGCGCGTGATACTTGCCTTTTCTGAAACCAGATTGATTAAGTCCGCTTTGGTCATTAGATCCCCTAAGTTATTGAAAACACTTTTATTATACTGTTTTTGCGGGCTTTGAAAAGAAGCTCTTTAAAGTTGCGCGGTGTTTAAATTTGCCTGAATTTTGGATAATCTGGGTGTAAGCATTTATAAGCGAGTCTATCATTTTTTGGCGATTAAAAACTTCGATGACTTTCCGTCGTGCTTTCTCGCCGATTAGCTCGCGCTCGGTTGCATCGTCACTTATTAGCTTATCCAGCAATTTCGTGAGCGAATCCACGTCAGCCGGTCGCACTAAAAATCCATCAACGCCGTCTTCAATAATTTCTGAAATTGGACTTAACTCTGAGCCGATGACGACTTTCTTTTGGGCCATGGCTTCAATTAAACTGGGCTCAAGTCCTGTCGAGCGTGAACTTAGATCCACATAAATCGGCGAGGCTAAAATACATTCGAGCATTTCTTCCGCCGTGGTCGATCCCGGCATAATGACCCGGCTACCAAGGGCTAAGTTTAGCATTTCGAATTCGACTTCTTTCCACTGCGGTCCATCACCAAGAAGTAACAAGTATGTATTCGGTTTCTTAAGCACAATGCGTTCAAAGGCTTTTAGCAATGGTTTAACTTCAAATGAATTTGAAAAATCAGAGATTGCTAAAATAATCTGTGCATTGTCAGGAATATTTAATTTTATTTTGAAGTTTTCGGATTCAGCCTTAGGTGTTAAATCTCCAAGATTAATTCCGTATGGCACAGTGTACGTATGAAAATCCGGATAAAGATAATACCGCTCTAAAATAAGCCGTTGCTGCGGAGTCGTGACAAATAATCCGTCAGCTGTATCTAGAATGGCTCGGTCTTGCATAAAGTATGTTTGTAAAAACTTAAATCCTAAGCGAATTGAATTTTTAACCATAGCCCATACTGAATTTTGTTTTTCTGACAAAATTGTGAATAGCTGGGCCATTTGTGTGGCTTCAACATCATAAGCCATACAAACGTTTAAATTCTTTTTGTGACGGCCGATTTTGAAACCACTTTGATCCAAGCTATGCACCAAGTGAAACGGCTTTTCTTTATTTAATGAAACAAATTTTTTATGGGCGGCATCTGAAAATCGAATTGTTTTGTACTGCGGCTGTCCCTCGTTTAGATAAAACGCACGAATACCGTCACGAAAAAGTTCTGCTTTTTTTAAAGGTGTTGAAGTTGAAATAATGGTAACGTCGTGACCGCGTTCAGTTAACCCGCGGGCCAATGGCCAAAGTAGGCCCGTGTCACTTGCGCGACTAAGCACAGGAATTTTTTGACCCACGAGACAAATGCGCAGTTTTTGCGGTAAAACTTCAGACTTCATAGCTATATTTTAGCTGAACCTGAATCTATCAGGGAAGTCTTTTGATAGATAATTTTTAGATAAAGTCTGGATAAGTCATTAAACAGTGAATCTAATGAAGACTGACTGATGCTTTTGTTGGTAAACGCTGTATTAAAAATTTCATCATCCATGTGGTTATTAAGCTCTTTGACCCAGTTTATCGAGGTTATGACTAAACAGTTTTGGCCCGAAGTCCAGTGGTTTGAAAAACCGGTGGCCTGAAATTGATTTAGTACCAGTAAATGATTATTTTTTAATGCAATTTCGAACCACTTGGTAAATTCGCTGTGGGATAAATTTTCAGAAGCCACTAGCAGTCCCAAGGAACTGCTAGATAGCAAGATTTGCATTTTTTCGTCGGACAAAATCAGTTCGTAGTTAGGCCGAATTCTATTTTGTATAAGCAACTCGTTCCATTGTTTTCGTAACTGACTTGAGGATGTGCCTTCCACAAGCTTTCGACCATCAAAATAAACGGGTTTGTCTGTTTCTAACTGAAGCCCTTCGTGCAGATCTTTAAGCAAAGGAAAAGCAAAGCCCGTAATTGCAGACGGCTGCGCTACCGGTTCAGTTTTTACAAACTGATTTTCAAACAAAGATGGGATGATCATTTTATTTCCAGTTTTACTACGAAATAATTTAAGATAATTTGTTTGGCTAACAGTTAGGGCATCTGGATTATTCCAACTTAAATTCTGCAAACTTGTAGCTGGGGGCGCATCAAGTACGCTAAGTACAACTGCTTTTCCAAGCGCCTTTGCAGCCGTCATACACAAAACTTCATTCCAACTGAGTGGTAAAGCAGGGATGATAAAATGTATAATTTGGTACGAGTTCAGCATTAGGCGTGGAACATTTATTACCGAAGTTTGCTCCGTCTGAAACCCCAAAAGTTCCAGTTGTTCCGCCATCACCTTGGTCATTGCATCTTTATTTTTAGTATAAAGAAGAACTGAGATCATTTTTATTTTTCGCCTTTTAAATTAAAGGCCTTAAATATCCGCGACAAATTTTTTCGATTGGCATCCGGAATTTTTTTATCACCTAGCTCTGAAGGAAGGATCCATTCCAACTGAACATGATGTTGTGTTTTAGGTTCACCCTTCCAAAATAAAATTTCGTAGAATAAAATTAAAATGCCAACATCGCCGTACGAGTGAGAGCAAGCTAACTTTAATTCACCCACAACGGCTTCAATTCCTAATTCTTCATTAAGCTCGCGTGCTAGTGCTTCTTCTGGTGTTTCACCCAGTTCAATTTTCCCTCCAGGAAATTCCCACAGGCCCGCTAGCGTATGGTTTTCTGGACGTTGACCAATAAGTATTTTAGAGTCTTTTTTTAATAGGCCTGCAACCACAGGTATCCAGTTTTTTTTGACGTGGGCCTTGCGTGGTTTGGCCTCGGCAAGTTTCGGGTCTTTCCCAGCAACTTTTCCACTAGATTTCTCACCTGCGTTATCGTCAAACTTGCTAACCAACTTATTTGCCACTTTTCCTATAAAATGTTTGTGCCACGTCCCTAAAAAAACATGGTCCTTCAAAAATAAGGGCTGAGTAAACTTCAACTAAATCAGCGCCCATTTCAATTCTTTCAAAAACATCTTCAGCTGTCATCACTCCACCGGCGGAAATGACTAATTTCTTAGGACGGTCCAGGCCTAAATGATTGCAAACGATCTGAAGGGATTTTTTTGACAGGTCTTGTAAGGGTTTGCCTGAAACGCCGCCAGAATCAGGAAACTGCTTTTGGGTCGTGCGGCTTAATGTCGTATTTGTAAGAACAAAACCGTCGACACTGTTTTCTAAACAGGTATCAACAACACTTTTAAAATCATCGCTTTGTAGGTCAGGACTAAGCTTTAGAAGAATCGGTTTTTCAACGCCGTGTTGTGCAATCAAATTTTTTCTAGCTAACAAAATAGGGCGTAGAAAATTATTTAAGTTTTCAGTCTTTGCTAAGTCACGTAGCCCAATCGTGTTCGGACTGCTGATGTTTACGACGAATGCATCTGCCAACAAATAAAACTTTTCTAATAACTGCACATAATCTGAAGAAGCTGATTCATTTGCAGTTGTTCGATTTTTTCCGATGTTAATTAAGACGGGAAGGGAAGACACTTGATAATGGTTTTGGCGATAATTTTTTACGTTATAGTAAACTTCATCAGCGCCTAAGGAAGGAAATCCCATCTGATTCCATAAAGCTTGGTCCGATAAGCTACGATCCATAATTTTTCCAGAATTGGATTTTTGTGGCTCGGGCACCACGGTGCCAACTTCGGTGAAGCCGCAGCCCAGCGGTCCCCAAACATTTAAAAGCTCGGCATTTTTATCAATTCCTCCAGCTATTCCTAAGCGGTTTTTAAAAACAATTCCTTTCCATATGAAGGAATTCCACGAAGGTGTCGCCGTCTTCTGAAATAAAGAATACAGCTGTAACCCCAGCGGGCTTAGGTCATGCGCTAATTTTGGAGGAAGCAGTAACCACGGCTTCATCTATCTTGGATAAAGACCACGAAGCAACATGGCTTTTTCTAAACGTGCGATCGACACAGCTAAGGCAGCAGAGCGCATGTCGACTTTTTTTTCTGTTTGAAGTTTATAAACGTTATCAAATGCTTTCAAAATAATTCCTTTTAATTTGAAATCAACATCAGCCTCGTCCCAGAAGAATGACATAATATCTTGAACCCATTCAAAGTAAGAAACGATAACGCCACCGCCGTTGGCAACAACGTCAGGTGCGATAAATACGCCGCGCTTGTGCAATATTTTAGTTGCTGCATTAGTCACAGGACCATTTGCGCCTTCAACTATTAACTTACATTTAATTTTTTCAGCGTTGTGAATATCAATTTGGCCCTCTAAAGCGCAAGGCAGCAAGGCATCGCATTCAGTTTCTAAAAGTTCTTCGTTTGTTAGCGGTTGCGATTTAGGGTAACCGCGAACGCCTTTATTATCTTTTACATATTCAATTAAATCCGGAATATTTAATCCGTCACCGTTAAAAATTCCGCCTGTTACGTCACTGACAGCAATGATGCGTGCACCACGTTCGAACGCAAATTTCGCTGCGAAAGAACCCACGTTACCAAAACCTTGAATCACAATGCGTGATCCCGTCATAGTCATGCTATTCATTTCCATGGCGCGCTCGCAAATATAAATAACGCCTAAACCAGTGGCGTGATTTCGTCCCAAAGAGCCCCCAATTTCAACGGGCTTTCCAGTGACAACTCCCGGTTGCGCGAAGCCACCTTGTTCTTGCGAATACGTATCCATAAACCAAGCCATTGTCTGTGGATCAGTTCCTACATCCGGTGCTGGAATATCCTTGTTAGGCCCAATGAATGGTGAAATTTCAGAGGCATAGCGCCTAGTTAAATTTTGCTTTTCGGTGCGTGATAATTTGGAAGGATCAACGCAAATTCCACCTTTAGCACCACCCAATGGTAGTCCTAAAACGGAATTTTTAAAAGTCATCAGTGCCGCAAGGCCTACGACTTCCGGTAAATCAACATTCTGGTGATAGCGAATTCCACCCTTGTAAGGACCCAAAGTTGAATTGTACTGCACGCGATAACCAGTGAAAACTTTGACGGACTGATCGTCCATTCGAATAGGTATAGAAACAGTCACACAGCGGCGAGGCTTTCGCAGGCGCTCCATGATGTTAGGGTCGCAGTTAATTATTTTTGCAGCTTCATCGATTGTCTGCAAAGTATTTTGAAATAATGGACCGTTTAAATGTGACTCGGAATCCGGGTTCAAGTTATGTTGATTAGGCATCGAGAAAAGCTCCTTAAAAAGATAATGAAGTAAGTGTAGAAAAACCCCTATGAACTGTCGAGTGATTATTTTTGCCGTAAATTTTCTGGTCGCAGTCGCAGTGCTGGGAAGCTTTTGTCAGACGTCTTGGGCTATTGATTCGACTGCAACACGTGCAGACGCTGTGGACTGGGGCCGCTTTGCTGGTAAAAACCTAATTATACAAAGTGAATCCAGCGGAAACGGCGAGGTCTATGCGACGTATCCCCTATGGCTGCAAACGATTTATACTAAGGTTATGAATTGGGAGCCTCGAGTCAAACGCGACACCTTGCAAGAGAGCCGCTGCAGGCTTAGTTTTTCATCACAAAACTTGGAAACACGAGTCGTCGAATTGACTCAATTCTTGAAAGAAAAGCCTAAGTGCAGTTACCTGGCGGCCGCAGAAAACATGTCGACATTACGAAAAGTCATGCGTTCGTTGTCGATAGAATTCGATATGTCCGACGTAAATCATTTTCGAAAAGTGCTATTTAAAGTGCCAGGCGCGGATAGTGGAAAAGTTGTTCACCTGCGTGGATTAATAGGTATTCATGACGACAAAAAACCTAGACCTTTGGTTGTACTGCGGATGGGTGTACACGGCAATGTCGATGAATTTTTAGCCGAAAGGTTTCTTGCGAAAGTAATTTATGAAGACTTTGGCTTTAACTTCTTAGCTTTGGAAAGTTTAACAAGCCATGGCTATTTGTCGCTAGATAACCCTGTCACATTTGGTGGGGTCGATGAGGGGTTACATACCTTTTATGTGTTAGAAGAGTTGCGTACTTCAGAAATCAAAAAATTATTTTCCGATATTCATTTATTAGGCGTAAGTCTTGGAGCTCATGGAGTTTTTCTTACCGAAGCTCTTGATGAAGTGAATAAGCAATACATAAAATCGGTCACGACATTCTGCCCAGTGATTAATTTGGTTAGCACGATGTCTAACCAGCAGGATGCAAAAATTAATTTTGGCCTGATAGACATCTGGAATTACCGCCGCTTGCAAGCTGTGCGGCAGCGCCTGCCAGAATTAGAACCCAAAGATTGGTGGAAGATTTTTTTCGATTTTAAACCGCGCTACGTCCCGGGAATAGTAAATTACCTTGAGACCAACAGAACAAAACCAACGGTAAAGTTACCACAAGGCATTCAATGGCCCGCAGGTTTGAAAAATCATTTGCAAAATTCGAATGCATTTTCAAAACTTAATAATTACTGGGAATTCTATGAAAATTTAAAGACTCCACTTTTGATCGTAACCACTCCCAATGACCTAGTCGTTTCGGCCGAGCTAAACACCGATCTTATTTTACAAAAAAAACAAAAAGGAAAGTTTAACAAAACACTAATTTTGCAGTTAGATAAAGGACTTCACTGTGGCCTAGCAACCGATTACCAGTGGGATTTTGTTGTTAATTTACTGCGAACACAGTGGGGAGACCCACTCCAATAAACCAGTGGGGGGACCCACTCTAACGAACCGGCGGGAGACCGCTAAGTAAAAATGGAGAGACAAATTGAGTGACACTTATTATGACCCAAAAGATTTAAATAAGTTTTCAAAAATCGCAGACTTCGAACCCAACTTAGCTGGAAAGTTTTTTTCCTACTACGGTGATGTTTTTAAAGAAGGTGCCCTTTCCGCCCGGGAAAAATCATTGATCGCTTTGGCAGTCTCACATGCTGTGCAGTGCCCTTACTGTATTGATGCCTACACCTCCGACAGCTTAGAAAAAGGCGCCAGCGAAAAAATGATGATGGAAGCTGTCCATGTGGCAGCGGCAATTCGTGGCGGAGCCACATTGGTGCACGGTGTACAGATGATGAATAAAGCCAAGAAAATTGGAATGTAGGAGTTTGTTTTGTTAAGTGTAGTGATTCCTGCAAATGATTTCGAAACAAATCTATTCCTTAAAAGATCGCTTGAATCTTTGCAAAAATTTAAAGATCTAGAAATTGTTTGTATTGATCTAAACGAAGCGAAATCTAGGGCCGAACGCTTGAACATTGGCTTTCACAGATCGAAGGGGTCCGTTATACTTTTTCACCACCCCCGAAGTTTCGTTGATCCAAACGGTATTGAATACTTAATTAATCTTTCAAAACAGCAGGGCCGGAGTAAAACGTGGGGTGGGTTCACCCACCAATTTGATGCATCACACTTTTTGTTAAATTTTACTTCATGGTATTCCAATAAAATTCGCGGAAAGAAAAAGGGAGTTTTGTACTTGGACCACTGTATTTTCTTCGACCGAGTACTGTGGCACCAAGATATTCCGCATGTCGAAATTTTCGAAGACACATTGCTAAGTTATCACCTGTTAAAAAATTCGAAGCCAGTTATACTGCCTTACATATCACAAACATCGGCGATCCGCTTTGAAAAAAACGGCATTTGGCGGCAATCGCTGATGAACCAAGTTTTAAAACTTGGTTTTTTTCTAAAGGTTCCGGATGTGATCATGAACAGGATTTATGAAAAGGGTTTGGGGTTGAATAATTCAACTAGGATAAAGGGGTAACCTGATCTGCCGCCGGATAAAATCTAGTAATGCTTCAAAAGGCTCTCGAGGGGCCTGCCAAGCGGAAACTCCAGAGCATTGGGTTTTAAAGCACAATTCTGTTGATCGACTGAACTTCGGCACAAGCAGATCCAAGTATTTTTGCAAATTAGCGGAAAATATTTTTCAGCAAGTTCAATTTATTGGGAATTAAAGAATAGTAATTTTGGTTGAGAAATACAAGCGAAGACCAGCGCCGTGGGATGAGCCATTTTACGAGATGCGTGGGGCTAACCTGATGTGGGGCGCTGATTGGGCGAAGTTAAGAATTGGCGGTGATAGATGGTATTTGCTCACAATGATAGATTTTTATAGTCGAAAAATTATTGAAGTTAAAGCCAAAATGCACTTAAGCCTTTTTACGAGCCACAAGGCCACGATTTACTTCGTCAACTATTGGCGCATATATGTATCGTTTCCAACCCGATGACTGGGTAATTTCACGCACAGTCCATTTACCCTTTTCCCACTCAAAGGTCCAAAACTCGCGAAAGCCTTCTTTTTTTTCTTTTTGAACTTTATTACCTACAAGTGTTTGATCGTTAGCTTCAGCATCAAAACAAACAGTGAATTCGTCGTGTTCATCATCACTAAAATTTTTTACGTTAATTATACGTACATTATTTACGGATAGGCCTTGCATAACATTCCGTTCGCCACGACTTTTTTGCGCAGAAATTTGTGATTCCCAATCGGTATACAATGACGGGTGTAGATGATTTTTGATCGTGCCCATGTCATGTTCACCCCATGCATTCTGTAAATCTCGAAAAATTTTTGTTGCAAGCACAATTAGTTTATCTTCAGACCACTGTGGTTCGCGCAGAGCTATTTTTACCAAAGCTTCTTTAACAGCTTTATTTTTCTTATTAATTTTATACGTAATATATACGGAATAAAATATAAAGAACGGCGCAAGGATCATGCAAAGAAAGCCGCACTTGCCACTGCTACCGCCACCAGCACGGGCAAAAACCTCAAATGAGATAAATAATGTCGGTATCACAAAAAGTACGCAGGTCGGTTTTTTAAGCGTGTAAAGTGCCAGCGCGAATGCACCTAATGCAGAAAGAATCGTTATGAATTGTATCATGAAGCAAGGCAAGGTACTTGAGCACATAGAAATGCGTCCTTTGTTGGTGATAAAATCACATTAGAGTAAAAAAGTTGAAAGAGTTAGAAGTTTGATATCACAAGTCGACCTTGGCCCTGATTCAATCAAACCTTCCCTAATATGAAATTAAAAGAAATAATGACCAAGCCATCTATTGAAGATGCGGGTTGATTTTCTTGAAAATAAAATCCTTAAGCGCGATTAAGGAGGTACGGCTATCTGCTCAGATAGCCGTACAAGAGAAAATGGTAGCTGCTTACCAACGCCTAAACCAACTCACCCGTCCAATAGTCAGAATGCAAAGCTAATTCAGTAACATAATCTTTTAAATCCGCGCGTAAATTATCGGGAAATTTGCGGAAGGGTTGAATGTGTTCCCGAGGGACGTAGCGAAAGGTAAAATTAATTCTGCGGGTTTCAAAGCCGGTAGTATGCAGATTCTTAAAAACAATTCCTTTGTCTTCAACACGCTGAACGCGGTGAAAAAGTTGCTTTTTGAATTTATCGCCGCCAAAAATTTGCAAACTAGAATCATCTAACCACTGTTGCAGTATCACTTGGCTTTTTTGCTGTATACCTTCGCTTTTGACAAATTGAAATAAAGCACGTTCGCCAAAGCTAACAGATGCTACGGGACCAGGTTCGAAATCTTTATGTTCGCCAACACGGGCGCAATCAATGGATGTGTCGTCATAAAATTTATTGCCGTAAAAATTAATCAAGCAGGTATTTAAGTGCCAGTCTTCGGGAACATCTTTTGGAGAAAATGTTTGCCGTACTTCGCTTTCTATTTCAGCGATAATTCGTTTCAATACGGGCGGGTAGTCCTCAGCTAAAGTGCAGCGATTGCGAATTCCCTTTGGCGGATGGTAGTAATCTAAACAGGCAAACTGCCAATTTCCAAGCCAGTAAACAGGGCGAAGAAGCTCGCGATTAGGCTCGCCAGGTGGGGGCGGATTTGAATTTGAAAAGCGCATCTCCCATATGGGATACAGGGTCGTTAAGTACTGCAAAATTTCATTTTTTGCTGGTGCTTTGATGTAATCTGGCTTGTAAATCAAATTTTGATATTGCTTCGAAGTTCGGCTATGCTGATTGGGTTTTGATTTGAACACACAATTTAATGCAATAGGTTGGCCCACATGTCAAATTTCATTCAACCCCTGTCTGTAGATCAAGCCACCAGGCACAAGCTTGTTGAAAAAATTTCGTTATTTAAAGATAAGAAAATTTTGGTCATCGGCGATGTTGGTGTCGATGAATACGTCATGGGTTCGGTAAAGCGCATCAGTCCTGAGGCCCCGGTGCCGGTGTTGGAAGTTGAAAAAGAGGACCAGCGCTTAGGATTGGCCGCTAATGTCGCACAGAATGTTGTAAGCCTTGGGGGCACGGTGCATTTGTTGTCTGTCATTGGAAATGATGCAGGCTCTGAAATTTTAAAATCGTTAATGAAAAAGTCTAACGTAACCACTGAAGGTTTAATTTTAGATGCTTCACGACCGACTACACGTAAAATGCGTGTTATGAGCGGGCAACATCATTTAGTCCGAGTTGATCACGAAATTAGGCGCGTGCTGTCTGAAAAATCAGAAATTGCGCTACTGCAAAAACTTGAAAAAATTATTGATCACGTCGACGTCGTCGTTCTAGAAGATTATGCAAAGGGAATATTTTCGCAGAATTTAGTACAGAAAATTGTAGCTATATCGAAAGCCGCAAAAAAGTTTTTGATGGTCGATCCCCACCAAACAAAATTTGCCGAATTCTATAAAGGCGCCGATTTAATAAAGCCAAATTATGCCGAAGCATTGGCGCTAACCCAGATTCATGAAGACAATATAGAAGATCCGTCAGAACGTGTGCTTCAAGTCGGGCGAGCTTTGCAAAAAATCACCGGTGCCGGGCAAGTTGTTTTAACGCAAGGTGCACACGGCATGACAATTTTTTCGCAAAATGAGGTTACCCAAGTTCCTACTTTTGCTAAGAAAGTTTTCGACGTTACGGGTGCTGGCGACACAGTCATTGCAGCCATAGCGCTAGGGGTAGCTGCGGGCCTTTCAATAACAGAATCTTGTATGATTGCTAATTTTGCTGCTGGGGTAGTGGTAGGTAAAGTAGGATGCGTTCCATGTGAAACCGCAGATCTTATAAGTTCTATACAGTCGATGGGTATTTAAACAAAGTATTCGAAAACTGACAGTGGTTTTGCTTTACTTTTTCAAGCACATTCTATAATTACATGGACTTAACAAACGGGATTTAACCCAACTGCTGTAATAAGCAGAGCAGTATTTTCTGCACCCAAAGGAGTACCCAATGGATTCTGAAGCTACAGAAGCAACTCAAGCTATTATTGCTACAACAGCAACTAAAGACATCCG
The DNA here is from genome assembly GCA_043728195.1 of Bdellovibrionales bacterium. Taxonomy (GTDB): domain Bacteria; phylum Bdellovibrionota; class Bdellovibrionia; order Bdellovibrionales; family Bdellovibrionaceae; genus Pseudobdellovibrio. The sequence goes on along the minus strand of JAYTMU010000028.1, from coordinate 19,199 downwards.
CAATTTCTACTCTTTCACTCTTGAAGGACTTGAAGCCTACCTAAAGCAATTTGGTAAGGAAAAATTTCGGGCCCAACAAATATTTAAATGGGTGTACGAACAACGTGTTACCGATTTCGAGCTTATGTTAAATCTTTCAAAAGATTTGCGAGCTGAACTTAAAAATCTTATTACATTTGAACTTCCGCCGATCATGAAGCACTTGATCAGTGTTGATGGAACTCAAAAATTTTTATTCGACGTTCGTGAAGGTAATTCTATCGAAGCCGTGGTTATTCCTTCTGATGGCCGGTTAACTTTGTGCGTGTCGTCTGAAATTGGTTGCAATATGGCGTGTCATTTTTGCTTTACTGGAAAGCAAAAGTTAAAACGTAGGCTTGATATTTCTGAAATCGTCGGTCAGTTCATGCAAGTGCAAGACGTCATCGGTAAATCAGGGCTTAAGTTATCTAATATTGTTTTTATGGGCATGGGCGAACCACTGGATAACCCAGAAGCAGTTTTTGGTGCTATCGAAGTTATTCATTCTCCGTGGGGCGTTAATCTTTCCCGCAAAAAAATCACAGTCTCAACTTCTGGCCTAATTCCCGAGATGTACCGGGTCGCTGAAGCAAAGGTTCGCTTAGCGGTAAGTTTAAATGCCTACAATGATGAAGTACGTTCACAGATAATGCCGATCAATAAAAAGTATCCATTGAAGGATTTATTAAACGAATGCAAACGCTATTACCGGGCCACTAACGATAAAATTACAATGGAATACGTTCTTCTAAAAGGCGTTACAGATCAGATTTCTCACGCCAAAGAGCTTGTGAAATTATTAAAAGATGTGCCATGTAAAATTAATTTAATTCCTTTTAATGAGCATCCGGGTTCGGGATTTGAACGGCCGTCTGATGAAGCCGTACAAGCTTTTCACACGGAAGTTATGAATCTAGGTGCACACGTACTTTTGCGTCGAACTATGGGCCGTGATATTTATGCGGCTTGTGGTCAGCTAACAACCAAAATCGATCGTCCAGAAATTATGGACATCTCGAATTCTAAAATCGGGGGAGTGAATGTCAGAAGTTTTAGTAGTGGGCAGCCTAGCGTATGATTCGGTAAGAACGCCATCTGGAAAGGCTGACAAGTCGCTTGGTGGATCGGCAAATTATTTCTCGGTAGCGGCAAGTCTTTTTTCAAAGGTGCGCGTAGTTGGCGTTGTTGGTGAAGACTATCTAGATTCAGATCGAAAAATTTTATCTGACAGAAAAGTTGATCTGACGGGCATGCAAACAGTTCCCGGTGAAACTTTTCACTGGGAAGGTTCGTATGAAAAAAGTTTAAGTGATGCGATTACGTTGAAGACCGAACTTAACGTATTTGCCGCATTTAATCCGCAACTGCCAGAAACTTACAGGGATAGCCGATTTGTATTTTTAGCAAATATTGATCCCGTGTTGCAGTTAGAAGTATTGTCCCAAGTGCGCGATCCGCTTTTTGTTGGTATGGATACGATGAATTTTTGGATCGATTCAAAACAAAAAGATCTTATTAATGTGCTAAAAAAAGTAGACATCGTTTTTATGAACGAGACCGAAGCTAAAATGCTGACGCAAACACGAAATCCTGTTACCGCAGTAAAAAAAGTTGCTGAAATGGGTCCGCAGTATGTCGTTGTGAAACGCGGTGAGTACGGATCTACATTGTATTCAGTTGCTGATGGATTTTTTCAAATTCCTGCTTTACCGATTGAAAATGTTATTGATCCAACCGGTGCAGGCGATAGTTTTGCGGGCGGCTTCTTCGGAACATTAGCAGCCCACTGCACGACTAGACCACAGTGGAGCGATTTAAAAAAAGCCGTACTTGCAGGAACAGTTCTTTCAAGCCAAACAATTCAGGACTTTAGTATGAAAGCCCTGCTTAAGGTTGATAAAAATAACTTTGAAAACCACTTAAGCCATTTGAAAAAGACAATCTCAATTTAAAACACCTGAAAACAGGCAGGTTGCAGGACCAGTAGCTCTGGTAAAACAGATTAAAAGTTTAAGTTTGAGTGTCTCAAAACCGATAAATTAGGCATGGCTGGTACGAAGAAAAAACCCACACTTGCTGATGATCTTATGGCTTCTTTATTAAAAGAGGTTGAAGATGACAACTCTGCTGATACGCCAGCTTTCCCCTTAGACGATGACAGCGAACCTTTAAATTTAAATCCATTAGTGTTTGAAAGAAAATCTGATGGTTCAACGGCGCATGGTGTGACAAAAAATGGGAATTCTTTTCTATCAGGCGTTGGTGACCATTTCGATGGTAAAACCAGTCCTGAATACGAAGGCACCCGCATAGATGAAAAAACTGCGGAAATAGTTCTGACTGAAATCGTGGACGAAGAATCTTTATTGGACCTTGCAAATACAGACGAAAAAACTAACATCAGGCCATCATCAGTCCAACCTAAAGCTTCACCGGTACAATCGCTATTCGATTCAAATGACGTCAGCCAAAGCGATTCTGAAGCTAATAATAAAATTGAAAATTTGCACACGTTGCATGAAGCAATGAATAATGAAGTTTCTTCTGGTGGACAAAAAACCCATATATTCACAGAAGATGAAACCTTAGCGATAAATCAAAAAATTCCACCAGGTCAGCAGCAAAGTCATGATACAACGGCAGCAATTAAGCCACCGAAATATGAATTTAATGCGGGCGACAAGACTGTAGCGGTAACTGGCTTTCATAAAAAGCCGATAGATGATTACGAAGATAAAGTAAAGGTTTCCATCGGACAAAGTCGAGCAGCATCTTCCCAGGGCTATGCAGCTTGGGGTGGCGGCGGGTCTGACGCAAGCCTTGGTCAAGCGGACAACCTGCGCATTGCCCAGGAAAAAATTTTAGAGCTTGAAAAAGAAAATGAAATTTTACGACACCAAAATGAGGAACTGATATCAGCTTCCGATATTATTAAAGAGCGTTCAGACTTATTAACAGCGCAAGTGAACGAGTATCAAAATGACAAGCAAGATTTAGAAGAGTCATTTAAAAATGAAACGGCTTTATTTCGTGGACATCTGCAGCGCAAAGAAGCTGAATTGCAAAAATCGCAATTGAAAATTGATGATTTAGATTCACGCTTGAAATTTGACATGAAAAAAATCCGTATTCGCGAACGCGAGTTAGAAAACCGACTAGAACTTATTCGTGCAGAGAAAAACACTCTGACAAAATCAAAAGATGATCAGATCCTTGATTTGCGCCGTAAAATGGATGTTATGCAAATGGAAGTAGAAAGCTATCGGCAGAAGTGCGTTGATTTAAATAAAACTTTAGAAACGAATCAAGATTCGTTTAAGCGCACGACACGAGCATTGCGTTTGGCAATGGCTAACTTAGAACTACAAGAAGAGAATAAGCCGTCTCTTAAAAAAGTTGACTAGTACTTATGAGCGAAGAAAACACTCCGACCTTAAAAAAAATCAAGTTAGTCGTTAGTGATTTACATTTGGGTAAAGGCCGCCAACTAGAAAATGGAAGCTTAAATTCGTTGGAAGAATTTTATTACGCCGATAAACTTGTTGAATTTATTCAGTACTATTCCAGCGGTGCCTATCGTGACTATGACGTAGAGATAATAATTAATGGCGACTTTCTTAATTTTCTACAAGTTGATTATCGTGGACATTTTTTAACGATCATTACTGAATCCATTGCGCTAGAAATATTGAAATCTGTTATAAAGGGCCATCCGCAAGTGTTTCGTGCGATGGGCGATTTTCTATCGGCACCAAACCGTAAAATTACTTATGTCATAGGTAACCACGATCAAGGGATGATGTTTCAGGGATGCCGCGACTATTTGAATCAAGTAGTTGGGCATGCCATACAGTATAAGAATATAATATACTATTTTGATGGTGTTCATATCGAGCATGGGCACATGCATGAAGCAGCCAATCGCATGGATCCTAAAAAGTTTTTTTTAAAGCAAGGTTGGCCAGAACCAATTTTAAACCTACCTTTTGGGTCACATTTTTTTGTCGAGTTGGTTTTAAAAATCAAAAGAAAGTATCCGCATATTGATAAAGTCAGACCTTTTGGACAAATGATCCGCTGGTCGCTTATAAATGAAACATCCATGGCAATAAAAGCATTTTTTGAATTATTTAAATATGCTTACCGCATTGTTTTTGTTAATGAACAAAGGTTTCGTTGGAATGTTAAAAGCCTATTGCGAATGGCACTTGAAAGTGCGATTTTTCCAGATCTAAGTTCGTCGGCGAAGAAGATATTAAATGATAGCAGGATCCATACAGTTATTTTTGGCCATACCCATGTTTACGAATACCGGCAGTGGGGCAACCAAAAAGAATATTTCAACACTGGGACCTGGACTGAGCTAACTTCTTTAGATGTGGTGTCCCTTGGGAAAATAACGAAGCTTACTTTTGTATTGCTCGAATACGTTGATCAAGAAACTAGACCAAGGGGCCGGTTAAAGGAATGGAAAGGTTTCCACCGTATCGAAGAAGATGTCGCAGTGGCCTAGTCGTATGTCGGAACTGACCGTTGTCACTTAGCTTGATATCATAGATACTGAGTAAAGAAGTAGGGAATGCTAAATGTCTGAAACCGCTGATAAAACAAGTATCGTGGCTAGTGAAACTTTCAAAGGAAAGTTGCGCGCTGCTGATGAGGCGCCACCGGCAATTATTGTGCTAGTTGGACCAACTGGATACGTAGGTAAACAGTGGCTGTTAACAAAAACTGATTTAACTATCGGACGTTCAGTTGAAAGCGATGTTTATATTTCTGATGCTTCGATTAGTCGTGCCCATGCCAAATTTGTCGTTGCCGGCAGCGAAGTTTCAATTCTTGATTTAGGATCGACTAACAAAACTTCAGTCAACGGTCATGTTTTACCAGCTTTAACCGCTAAGCGCTTAAAGAATAACGATCAAATAAAAGCCGGTAATATTATTTTTAAGTTTCTCGAGCGCGGCAGTCTTGAAGCCATTTCAAATCAAACAGTTTTTGAAAAGGCACAAAAAGATGCGCTGACTACCGCATACAGTAAGGGCGCTCTGTTAGAAAAAGGTCCTGAGGCAATTAAGCGCGCTGAAACTTTAAATGAACCGCTTTCGGTCATTACATTCGATATCGATCACTTTAAAAAAGTTAACGACACCCATGGCCACCCAGGCGGGGACTATGTTTTGAAAGAATTAGGAATTTTAATGCAAAGCAAATTGGTCAGATCACACGACTTTTTTGCTAGGTACGGTGGTGAAGAATTCGTTTTAATTCTACAAGCCACACCTTTAAAAACAGCACAGGATGTGGCCGAACGCATTCGCCATACCGTACAAGTGCATTCTTTCGTATTTCAAAATAAGACTATTCCAGTAACCATATCTGTCGGAGTTGCAGAAAAGCTTCCGACTGACAATTGGGAACAAGTGTATAACCGCGCTGACAAAGCTTTGTATTCAAGTAAGCAAAATGGACGAAACAAGGTGACTGCGGCCGCATGAACACAGAAATTTTAAAATTTCTAAGCGAGCTTGGCGACAAAGATACAGAAAAATTTTTCGAAAATATAAAAAATAAAAAATGCCAGGTTAGTTTTAAAATTCCTGGCAATGATAAAATCGAAATCACGCAAATTTATGCGACTCCATTTGTCGAAAAATTTAGCTTACTCATTCGTGATGGCCTTGATGCCCACGGTCTTGAAGCTACTTTTAAAGTGAATATTGGCACGGACCTTTTTTTCTTTAAATCAAAAATAAAGTTAGAAAAAAAATCGTTCATTATCGAAGGGCCATTTAAGCTTTTCAAATTAGTTCGCCGTAAAAACACCCGGTATATTATCCCCGATGTTTGGGCTCAAAGTGGGTTTATAGTCTCGGCAGAAAAGAAAATGCTAAACTCAAAAATTAGACTGGTAGATATGTCTTTGTCAGGTATCAGGATTCATGTGCTTACAGAACTTCCCAGGTACGAAAAAATGCAGAAAATCTCTTTGCAATTTAAACTTCACAAACGTGCAGTGATCGTCGTTGATGCACTAATTCAGCATGTCAAATACGGCTATCAAGGTGGTCAGCTGCTAGGTGTGCAGTTCGTCTTACTTACGCCGCTAGTGCAAAGTAAAATTGCAAATATATGCGATGATTTAGTTCACGACCTAGCATAATTCGCCAATTCTAGAGCATAAATTAAATTGATGTCGTCCATCAGTGAAAATTAAAAATAACCAATTATTTCAATGCGTTAGTGCTATTTTGACCATTTTATACTGGCCCCCAGTTTGCTTTTACTTATAGCAAGTGACGAGTTGCTACCGGACGGAGGACCAGGTGTATCGTTAGTTTTAAGTAAGAAGGGGCATAAACAATTAACCGAGATTGGACTGGGGAAGTGTCTATGAAAAGAGAAATCAATAATGATCTGAAAACTATAGTCGATCACCACGTGATCGAAAAAACAGATCAGCAATTGGTCGAAGAGGTGCGCTCGGGGCAGCGGGCTTCGTTCTCAGAACTCGTGAAACGACATCAAAGAGGAATGCTACGGTTGAGTATGAGATTTATGAAAGATTTAGATGTAGCGCAAGATGTGGTGCAAGATGCATTCATCAAAAGCTACGAAAAGCTGAATATGTTTGAAGGGCGCGCTAGCTTCAAAAGTTGGCTGTATCAAATTACCGTTAATACAGCTCGTAACAAGTTGCGAGAGAATCGTTACGATTTTTCTGATATTGATGACGTGCAGTTAAGCGTTGCACCAATTGCTGAAAGAAAAATGATCCATGCAGCTGTTACAGATTTGATTCAACTCGAGGTCGACCGACTTCCATTCAAACAAAAAACAGCGCTAGTTTTAAGAGTGTATGAAGATTTAAGCTTTGCTGAAATTGCAGAAATTATGCAGTGTCCATATGACACGGCTAAAGCCAACTACCGTCATGCTTTGTTAAAACTAAAAGAAATTTTTGAAACTCAAAATGAACTTAAAACTTGGACAGAAGATGTCGGAGGATTTTTCATGGAACTAAATACCAAATATGCGGAGGTCGAATAGATGGATACGCCGAAGAAAGAATTTTTAATGCAACAGCTTTTAAGGAAAGAAGATCCAGTGGAGCTACCCATGGACGATCTATTTTTTGAAAAAATGCATAACAATATTATGCAAGCTGTGGAAAAAACAGAAATCAAAACAGAGCCTAAGTGGAATCAGGCCAAGGTGTTTTTAGAACCGAAGAGTAATCGCAGTTCTATGTAATTTATTTCAATATTAAAAATTCGGAGATGGATTTCCGATTTATAAAATTCTCTTATGATAGTTAACTTGGCCTTGAAATTTGCTGCTGATATCCGAAATCAGTACTAGCTTTTCCATTTTGCACAACAGACTCAAACAAAGATTTATTCAAATCCGAGCGATCTAATAGACGATGGAAGACATGGTACTGCACTGCCGTGTTGCAAGCCGGTTGCATTTGTATTCCTAGCAAACTTAATCTGTGTTCGACATCTGAATCTTCCCCGAAGCCAGCGCCTTCGTAGCGCGTGTCGAAACCATTGATACGTAATAGATCATTCCGATACGCTGAAAAGTTGCAGCCGACTATTCCACGTGGCTTTTTGTTCACTAGCGAGCGCAAGAATGGATTTTTAAAATACAATCCTTTGATGCCGTTGTTGTCTTTCATAAAAAGTCCACCAAGTGCAATCCACGATATATTTCTTTGCAAAAAACCAGAGACAATTTTTTCTGGAGTCAGCAGATTGCTGGCCCATTTCGTTAAGTTTATTCGTCGTCCGCATATGACAGATTTTTCCTTCGCGCCTAGAATATGTTCAGCTACAAATTCAGGGTGCAAAATGCAGTCTTGATCGATAAAAATCAGGTAGTCGGACTTCGCATGCATTATTCCCCAGTTTAAAATTCGATTTTTTCTAAAACCGATGTCTTCATGCCAAAGATGAATGCTGGGTAAACTAAGGTCTTCAAGTAGCTTATGAACCCGCGTGACAATTTCTGGTGGCGAGCCATCGTCACAAATTATTATATTAAAGTTTTTAAATGATTGGGTTGTTAATGATGCCAACACCAATTCCAGCATTCGTAAATTTTTATAGAAAGAAATAATTAAAGTTGCAGATTTCGTTACGGAACTAGAAAGTTCGGCCTGATTTTTGTAAACGTGAACCATATACACTACCTGTAGTAGCGCTTGGAATTAAAGTCAAAAGCTATTCAGCGGCCCATTTTTTCAGTTCTTTTTCCGGATCATCGACATCATTTAAAAGTTCACAGCGTTTTAGGAATGTTGAAATTTTGCCACCGCTTTTTATATACACTTTTTCAAAATCATTTAAATCTTTCATGTACGTGTGGTAGTTGCTCAGACGAGCATTATTAATTTCGCCCTCGGCGAAGCGAAGATAAGATTTTGTCTTAAGTTTTTCTTTTAATTTCTGCTTGAAGTTAATTCTAATTTCAGAAAAGCGCTGCTGCCGGCGATTTTCTAATTGATCCGCAGAAAGGGATTTTTCAGGTACAAAGTTTTCATACCATTTTGTAAGCTGATCTAATTCAGCTGTAATAAATTCCGAAAAAAGTCGATCGTCTTCATTTTCGTCTTTGATAAGCTGTAACGTTGCAGAATTAGCACCTTCCCGCTGTGCATAGAAAATTTCGGTGCCTTTAGCTGCTACAAACACGGCAAGACGTTCGTTAAAATCGATATTATCTTTTATAAATAAAGTGCTGTGGACCAATTCGTGGATAACGGTATTTACCAGGTCGTGTTCTTTGTAAGCAAGCATTGACGACAACAACGGGTCATTTAATTTTCCCAGGGTCGAGTATGCCGACACACCCCGAACGTAGACATCGAAGTCTTTATTTTTCATTTCTTCGGCTTCGGCCTTTGCTGATGTTTCATTGTAATAACCTTTGTAAGGCGCTTTTCCTATAAAAGGAAAATCCCATAGGAAAGGTTTAAATTTCCATTTGTAAGCTGCCATAACGGCGTACGTGATATAAGGCCTATCTAGCTGAACAAAATGGGTATAATTATCACTTTTTTTCAAGCCCAGTTCAGAAAAAGAAAACGTTCGGGCCTCTTGCGAAATTTTAATTTTTTGTTTTTGTTCGACGTTCAGTTTTTCGGATTCTAGCGCTTGCTTGATCGGAACTCGGCCCGATAGCATGGCCATGTGATCGTAGCCGGATGATATAAGATAGCCAAGCTGGCAGCTTGAACCCATCATAAAAAATAAGGATATGAATACTATTTTACAATACGCCATAACTTACAAAAACCAAGTTAATCCAGCTTTGAATGCGGAATCATCGGATTTAGATCCATCACTTAAAGGGGTTTGCCAAACATCGTAACCTACGCGAATCGAAAATTTTTCTGACAGTACAAATTTAAGACCGCCACCATAGCTTGGCGCCCATCCGGTTGATTCTGGAATTGGTATGACAGATGAATTTAATGAGCGAACTTCTTGTTTTTTTGAAATGTAAGCAACTCCCGCTTTCAGATAGGGTTGAATCATGCTTTTACGATCCATCAACATGTAAATGAGTGAACTGTCTGCCATGCGGGTCGTCTGCTGAATTGTTCGCGTCGAGTTTACATCTGATTCTTGGCCTTCGTAAAAGCCGTCGGTATAGCTTAACTCAAGCGCTAATTTTTCAATAAAATAAATTGAAACCGAAGCTGATTTTGAATCTGATTGGTAATAGTTCGAGGCATTAAATGTCTTTTTTTGAAAACTGTACGACAACCCAATTTCGGTTAGCAGGGCATTAGCTTTGGAGCCCATAAGAAGCAGCACTGTTGCAAAGAATAAATATTTAGTGGTCATGCTTTAAGTGTAAACTAAGGACTACAGATAAGGATCAACATGTAGATTAAATCTGTACTTAAGACGCACAAATCCATCGTGCTCGACCTTAGCCTTGGGCACATTAGGGAAGTACCGCGCACTTTTGAAGGAATAGATGGCCGCTTCATCAAACGGCTTATATCCGCTCGAGCGAATTATCGTTGCTGAATGGTATTCGCCTGAGCCTTTCAGCACAACTTCGAACGTCGTCGACCAAACACGACCAGCAAGATTTTCTTTTTTAAAATCTACAGGTATTCGGTCCCAGTAGTAGTGGACGCGGTCAGACCAACGTATTCTAAAAAGCTGCTCAACGCGGTCATAAAAAGAATAGTAGATATTTGAATCGGTGTTTAAGTTTGTCGTATCAGATAGCTGAATATCACGCGGCAATTCATTACCTAAGCTGGACTGAGTGTTGGTGTTCGGCGCCGAATTCAGACTTCGGGTGAATTCTGGCAAAATACCATCTTCTGCTCGGGGTATTGGTTTTGTCATTTTTTCAGAATTATTTTTTGTCAGGGCGCTCTTGTTTTGTGTTGGACCGATCTGTGCGACCCGCGTTTCAATTTGCACGCGCTGGGTTTTTTCAGAACTAAAGCGCGCGTCTTCAGCTGCAAACATCGAATTCGGAGAATCCAGTTGCTTGATTACGGGCTTTTCATCCGAGTTAAATTTGTTCAAATCGGCGTCTTCAACAAGCTCAAATTCTGTGACCGTTGTTAATGGGTTAGGCGGTAGTGACGGCGCAAAAAGTTCAAAGCCCGTATACGAGGTCAAGTGAACTAGTAGACTAAAAAAGATGAAATACGTAAGTGGCCTCACGTGGCCAAGCTATTACGATTTAGGTCCAGTCTCAACTGTTTTTAAGTCGATTTTATCAGCACATTGGGATCTCAAGTTTAGACGATTTTTAGCCGATAAATAAGGTCAGTGGGGGTTTCATGTCCAATGTAATTAGTTTAGTTCCGCGTTTGAAAACTGTAGCTACCGATAATGCAGTGAATGACTTCAAACCAGAAGTTGACGTGATGAATTTTGATGAAATCCGGCAGAAGATGCTTTTTCAAGAGCGTCGTGAAGTTAAACGAACCATACTTACAGAATTCGTAAGTGCCATGGTGGTTCTGCCTGAAAAAGGATTGCTGAAAGTAGCAATTTACGACATTTCCGAAGAAGGAATTTCTTTTGATATTGATATAGAGCATGGGCAGTTTCAAGCCGACGAAGACGTTTCGATGCGTGTTTATTTAAATCACAAAACTTACTTTCCAATTTCAATCAAAATTAAGCACCTAAAAGAAGAAAAGGGCGAGGGTGTTTTCCGTCACGGAGCCGTCTTTCTGAAGGGCGCTGCTACCGATGCTGCGCTTCAGTATTTTATCCGCTTCATCGAGTCCGTCAGCCAGGGACTTAAAAAAGATGAAGGCGACATGATGGTGCCTAAAATTTCATAACTTCCATTCCGCTTGCTCGATGGAAAATAACTTTTGAAGTCTCATGTAAAAGAGTGACTTTAGGGCTGCTATATTGTCGAATTTAACCACGACAACAGGAGGTCGAATTGACGACAACAGCCAAGCCAAAACGCCGCAAAGTAGTAATAGATACGAATGTAATTTTATTTGATGCGTTCGCCTTATTAAAATTTGGTGATGCCGATATTCACATTCCGTTTGCAGTTATTGAAGAGGTCGACAAATTTAAGCGCGACCAAGGTGAAAATGGTCGTAATGCCCGACAGTTTTCCAGATTTGTCGATGTCCTACGAGAAAAAGGCAGTTTAGCAAACGGGGTGCAGATAGATAACCATGAAACCATGGTTTACATCACAACAGATCTTGGAATGTCAGGCCTGCCTGCTGAATTAGACCAAGCTAAAGCTGATAACCGCATTTTAAGTACAGCGCTAGCATTACAAAAACAACATCCCCGAACAAAAGTTGAATTAATTACGAAAGATATAAACCTTCGCATTAAGGCAGACGTTTACGGAATCTACGCAACTGATTACGATAACAACACCGTTGATCAAGGTGACATGTATGAAGGCTACCTAGAGATTGCGATCACTCCAGAGCGCATCGATCAGTTTTACAAAACAAAAAAATTAGAAGTCGAACAAAAAGTTTACGGCAATCAATATGTTATTTTAAAAGATAACTCTAATCCGAATCACTCGGCTATCGGAAGATATTCGCTTTCTGAAAAAGCAATCATTCCGCTGTTAAATCCGCCCGACAGTATTTGGGGTATTCAAGCACGCAACGTCGAGCAAAGCTTTGCGTTAGATGCTTTATTAAATGATGAAATCCAAATGGTTTCATTAGTAGGTAAAGCAGGTACCGGAAAGACTTTGTTAGCAATAGCTGCGGGACTTTTTAAAACGTTAGACGAAGGCCGTTACCAGCGCCTGCTAGTTTCGCGTCCGATATTTCCGATGGGTCGTGATATCGGTTATTTACCAGGTGATATTGAACAAAAATTAAATCCGTGGATGCAGCCCATATTTGATAACGTTGAATTTTTAATGGGTGCAGATAAGAAAGCCCAAGGCCGCGCGCAAGAGCTTATTAATCAAGGCATGTTAAATATTGAACCGCTGACGTACATTCGCGGTCGAAGCATACCGAAGCAATATCTTATTGTGGATGAGGCGCAAAACTTAACACCACATGAAATTAAAACCATTGTAACACGTGCAGGTTCTGGAACAAAAATCGTTTTAACAGGCGACGTTTACCAGATCGATAATCCCTACGTAGATTCAGCGAACTCGGGATTAACCCATGCAGTTGAAAGATTTAAAGGTCAATCCATTGCAGCGCACGTAACGTTAACTAAAGGTGAAAGATCACCACTTGCCGAATTAGCAGCAAATATTTTATAGGAAGTTTAGATGAGCGACGAAAACGAAGTAAAAGATGTTGGTTACAAAGCGGTTCGCAAAATACAGGTAACTGACAAAATGGTACGACAGTTCGCAGAAATGTCTGGGGACACAAATCCTATTCATTTGGATGACGAGTACGCAAAAACGACTCGGTTTAAAAAGCGGATCGCGCACGGTATGATTTTGGGTGCACTTTTGTCACGACTACTAAATGAAACTATAGGTTCGGGCGGAATTTATTTAGCGCAAACATTAAAGTTTACTAATCCCGTTTTTATTGACGACATTCTTATTTTCGAATTAGAAATTGCAAAACTACATAAGACACGCGGGTTTGGCACTGTGCTGACAACTGCTAAAAAAGAAAACGGTGAAATCGTTATGAAAGGTGAAGCCACCATTATGGTTAGCTGGGGAATTAAAAACCTTGAGTCTTGAAAACCCTTTAACCCCGGTAGGAAAGTACCAACTGGCTTTAGGTAGCTCGGGCATGGGCCTATGGGAGCTAGATCAGCAGCAAAAAAGTGTTTTGCTTGATCCTGGATTAGCATCTTTATTCGAAATTGAGAATTCTAATAAATCTGTAAAACTTGCAATCAACGATTGGTATAAAAAAATTCATCCCGATGATTTATCCGCATTCCGGTCTATTGTTGAAATGAATTTAACGTCGCCTGTGCCGGAAAATTTCTTTATTCGTCTTATTACAAAATCAACCAATCTGAAATTCATAAAGATAACCGCACATCAAATAAAAGATTCTTGTGGTCAGAGCAATTTGATTTTTGGGATTTGTCAGGATGTTTCGGTGCAAGCACAGCGCTACAACGCATTAGTAGAATCAAAAGTATTTTTCGAGCGTGTAATGGATGCGCTGCCTGATCCTATTTTTGTAAAAGATAAAGAGTACCGTTGTCTTTTTGGAAATGCGGAATTCGAAAAATTGATTGGTAAAACCCGAGCTGAATTTTTAGGTAAAAAAGATGAGGCCTTCCTACCCGCAGAAATGGTTGATGTGTGTTTTCAAAAAGACTTGGAAGCGTTTGCGACCAACCAAGGGAATGAGAATGAGGAAAAAATTCCTGGACCGAATGGTCAGATGCGATTTCTTTTAACTAAGAAAACTCCATTTCAGCTAAGCAAAGAGCAAACAATTTTGATCGGTATTATCAGGGACATAACTGAAAAAAATAAGTTTGATTCACAGTTTCGCCTTATGATTTCGCTGATCGATTCTTCCGGGGACTTATTTGGCTTCACTGATAATCTTGGTGTCACTGTTTACGTCAACAAAGCAGGACGTGAAAATTTAGGAATTCAAGTTGGAAAAAAACATTTTGCCGATTACTTAACACCAAATGACCGGAAACTTTTCGTTGATACGATTTTGCCAAATTTGCGAAATACCGACGGATGGCAAGGCGAAATGGTCCTTCTTAATCCATTGAACGGCGAAGAGATACCAATCTGGTTACACATTTTTTGTGTAAAGACCCGGGCAGATTCGGATGAGGTATTCTACGCCTACACGGGAAGCGATTTACGAAAGTTGATCAAAATTCAGAATTCACTTATCGGACAATCGAAGATGGCAGCACTGGGTGAAATGGCTGCCGAAATTGCACATGAGATAAATAATCCGCTTGCGATTATTCAGGGTAAATCGCAGCTGATGTTGGAACGTATGTCAGCAGGACCCATTGATAAAGAAAAACTAGCGCGCGATCTTGAACTTATCGAACGAAATAGTCTGCGTATACAAAAAATTATTAACTCATCAAAAGCATTAGCCCGAAAGTCTGAAAAAGATCCGTATGAACATTTTTCTATTCTGAAAATAGTCGAAGAATCGTTTGAAATTTGTAAAGAGCGCTTTCAGAAACAACACTTTGAATTGACCCTTGATATTCAGAACCAGGTTGATTACACCGATTTGGTCGAGGCCCGAAACACCGAAATAATCCAGGTTCTAGTGAATCTGCTGAATAACTCGTTTGATGCCATCAAAGATTCTAAGACAGGTTGGGCGAAGTTAATCTTATCTAAGGGTCAGACTCAGTACCAGATTGAAGTGATCGATTCTGGAAATAAAATTCCTAAGGATATAGCGGATAAAATGATGGCACCATTTTTTACAACCAAGCCTACCGGTCACGGAACCGGTTTAGGGCTAAGTCTATCAAAACAAATTGCAGATTCTCATGGCGGCCAGTTTTATTATGATCCGAAATCATCTAACACGCGATTTGTTTTGTGCTTACAGCGCACATCTAAAAGCACTTAAAGTAAACGCAGACATTGAGCTTTTAGGTCTTGCTTAAATGCTTCAAGATCAATTTTTTCCTTTAAGCAGTTTTCTACACTAACCATGACGTCAGATTTATATCCACAGGGGTTAATGCCTTGGAAAGCCGTTGGGTCACTAAGCACATTTACCGCAGCACCGTGATAGGTTACCCATTTACGAACGGCAATCCCGATCGAGGCCACCTTTTTTTCACCGATCCACACGCCGGTATCTTCTAAATTATTTTCAGCCGAAGTGTTTGCGGCGATTGTTTTTCCGTGCGCAGCAAGTCCCAAATTTTTTAACGTTGTAACAATTGCCGATTCTAATGATCGAATGAAGCCGCGAACTTCTTGTGGTCCTCGATTTTCGCGGGGACGTTTTAAACTTACAATTGGATACACCACAACTTGTGAGGGTCCATGATAGGTCGCGCGGCCTCCGCGAGAAACTTCCACGATGGGCCCATTCCAGGAAAAAATGTCTTCATCTTTTGTTTGCCTTCCAGTTGTTACCACTTGGGGGTGCGAGCAAAAAATTAAATATCCTTCATGAGCTTCATCGGCAGCAACTTTTTCAACGTAGTCTGTTTGTTTTTGCAGGGCCTGTTCGTAATCGATCAAGCCCCAGTCCTCAACAATCATTGGCTGTCCTCATTAGTCGAAAGTTAGGCGTGAGTCGCTTTCGTAGCGCCCGATAATGGCTTTTGAATAATATGAATTGCATGACCTAAGGTTGCCTCAGCAGATTCCATCATCGTTTCACCTAGGGTCGGGTGCGGGTGAATAGAAAGTGCGACATCTTCTAAACGTGCACCCATTTCAACAGCAAGGACAGCTTCCGAAATTAAATTAGAAGCTTCAGGTCCAACGATGTGAACACCAAGTAAAACATGCGTTTTTTTATCAGCAATCATTTTAACAAAACCATCTGTTTCGCTCATGCTGACGGCACGGCCATTAGCTGCAAACGGAAATTTTGAAATCAATAGGTCAGTAAAACCCTTGGCCTTAGCTTCAGCTTCTGTCATGCCAGCTGATGCAATTTCAGGGTCGGTAAACACCACTGCTGGAACAGTTTTCACATCGTATACACGGTTTTGGCCGGCTAATATTTCTGCGACCATGACACCTTCATACGATGCTTTGTGGGCTAGCATGGGCTGGCCGCAAACATCACCGATGGCAAAAATGTTTTGAATGTTTGTTCTACGCTGGGCATCTACTTTTACAAAGCCGCGCTCGTCCACTGTAATTCCAGCTGCTTTTAAATTGCTTTGATCACCGTTAGGTCTTCGTCCAACAGTTACAAGAATTTTATCCACTTTTAAGACTTCGTCTTTTCCATTTACTTCAAAAGTAACTGCGTATTCGCTACCTGATTTTTTTTGAGATTTTGCCTTAGCACTGTAAATGATTTTAATACCAGCTTTTTCAGCTTTACGTGTCACCACTTGCGCACACTCGGGATCAACAACGCCTGCAAGTAAGGCTGTCTGCGCTTCAATAATTGTAACTTCAGTTCCTAATTTTCGTAAATAAGAAGAAATTTCAAGCCCGATATAACCGCCACCAATCACAGCAACGCGCTTTGGAATTGTATCAAAAGCAAGCGCACCGGTAGACGAGCAAATATCTTTTTCATCAAAAGGAAATCCTGCAATTTCGATAGGCCGAGAACCCGTAGCAACAATAAAATGCTTTGCAGTTATAGACTCAGTTCCAGCAGTAGCTGTTTTTACAGAAATTTCTTTAGCTGATTTAAATTCTGCAGCACCTTTAATAACAGTAACGGTATTTCCCTTTAACAATTGATTAACTCCGCCGGACATCTTGTCGCAAACAGATTGCTTCCAGTTAACCAAAGTCTTCATATCGACGTCGATACCACCCTTTATATTTAGTCCCATAGTTTTAAAATCGTGCTGGGCCTTGTGCAACAAGTGGGTAGCGGTGATCATCGCCTTTGATGGAATGCAGCCAACATTTAAACAAACTCCGCCCAAAGCTTCACGCTCGATGATCGCCGTTTTAAATCCAAGTTGCGATGAACGAATCGCAGCTACGTATCCACCGGGGCCAGAACCAATAACAACAACATCAAAATTTTGCATGCTAAATCCTTTTTACTAAAAGTGTTCGTGTTAGCTCATGCCCATCATCAATACACCAGGGTTCTGAATTTTTTGAAAAAATGATTTCAAGAAATTTGCGGCTACGGCGCCGTCAATTAACCGGTGATCACAGGTGACAGTGTAGTTCATTGATTTAATAAAATCAATTTTGCCATCGCGCAGAACGGGTTTATCTGAAATTTTATACATTCCTAAAATAGCTACTTCAGGATGATTAATAATCGGAGTCGCATACGTGCCACCAACTGATCCAATGTTAGTGATCGTGATTGATGCGCCCTTCATTTCATCTAACTTAAGTTTGCCATCGCGAGCACGCTTTGAAAGATCAATAATTTCTTTAGAAATTTCTAAAACGGACTTTTGATCAGCATTTTTAATTACTGGAACAACTAATCCATTTGGCGTGTCTGCCGCAAATCCAATATGGAAATATTTTTTGTAAACAATTTGCGATGCTGCGTCGTCGATCGAAGCATTAAACATCGGGAATTCTTTCATAGTCGCAATTAATGCCTTAACCACAAATGGCAGATACGTAATTTTAGTGCCGTTCTTTTCTGCAAAATCTTTTAAAGATTCGCGCAAAGTTACAAGTTGGGAAACATCAGCTTCATCCATAAGGGTAAAATGCGGAATGATCGATTTTGACATCTGTAAATTCTGCGCAATTTTCTTTCGTATTCCCATAAAATCAACACGCTCTTCGGCCTGGGCATTAGTAGACGTAAAAGCTGGTTTCGGAAAATTCATGGTCGGTGAACCTGCAGATGTTGCTCCTGCTCCATGTGCGCCATGTGTAACAGTGCTGCTGCCTTTTGCGTTCGTTACATCATCACGAGTAACTCGGCCGGCAAGACCAGAACCCGTCATACCGTTGATGTCGACTCCCATTTCGCGTGCTAATCTGCGGGTAGCAGGTGTTGCTAACACGCGCGAATCAGCTACGGGTGGAAATACGCCGTGGCTTGCAGTTGCAGACATCGTCATTGGCATTGCTGGGACGGATTTTTGAGTCGTCGAGACTCCGTTCTGAGAGTTTTGTGGCGCGCTAGTCATAGGATTGGCTGCTACAGAACCGATTGCGCCTGATAAAGTTAAAATAACGTTTTCTACTTTAATGATTTCACCTTTTTTAAATTTTAATTCTTTTATGGTACCTGCAAATGGCGATGGAACTTCAACGGTCGCTTTGTCGGTCATGATTTCTGCTACGGTCTGATCGGCTTTAACTTGATCACCAGGTGCGACTAACCATTTAATTAATTCGCCTTCAGTAACGCCTTCACCAAGTTCGGGAAGTTTGACATCCATCGCTTTTCCATTAGTAGATGCAGTAGCGGTAGCTGCAGTAGGTTGCGTATTTTTCGTCGCAGGCTCTGCAGTTTTTGGAGCTGCGACTGCGGCGGCAGCGCCAGCACCATCTAAAGTTAAAATAACATTTTCAACTTTTATAACTTGGCCGGGTTTAAATTTTAAATCTTTCACGACGCCCGCGACAGGTGATGGAACTTCAACAGTCGCCTTATCCGTCATAATTTCTGCAACGGTCTGGTCCGCTTTGACTGAATCGCCTGGTTTTACCAGCCATTTAATCAGTTCACCTTCAGTAACGCCCTCGCCCAGTTCAGGAAGTTTTACGTCTGTTGCAGCCATTTAAGAAATCCTTTCAGAATTTTCAGCAGAAATCAGCTCTGCTGCTTGGTTTCGTTTATCAATTATGCCCTTCATAAAAAATTCTCCAGCGCGGTAAGAGCTTCGCACCAACGGACCACTTGCTACGTACAAAAAGCCCATGCTTTCAGCTACAGTTTGCCACTGTTTAAATTTTTCAGGCGTTATGTATTCAATCACTTTTAAATGTTTTTCAGTTGGTTGCAAATACTGTCCGAACGTCACAACATCACAACCTACTTGGCGTAAGTCTTTTAACGTTTGAAAAATCTCATCATCTTGTTCGCCAAGTCCCAGCATGATCGACGATTT